>JASIGS010000191.1 GCA_030052355.1 Streptosporangiaceae bacterium
CCGACGGCCAGTGCCATCAAACCCACGCCCGCTGCCAGCAGCCCGAGTTGCGGCCGCAGCACCCGCGGCCCGGCCCCGGTCTCCGCCAGGTGCACCGCCAGCAGGTAGCCGAGAAGCGCCACCCCGAGCAGGCCGGTGTGCCAGGGCCTGGCCGGGTGAAGGGCCTCGAGCACGACCACGAAGATGATCATCAGCTCTGCCCAGGGCAGTGCGTTCAGGCCGGTGAGCAGCAGGTCGGCCAGCCGGTCGGGAAGCGAACCGTAGCGTTCGCCGATCTCGATCCCGCCGACCATGAGCTGGCCGAGGCTGAGGACGCCGGTGGCGATGGCGGCAATCAGCATGGCCTTGCCGAGCGCGATGCCAGAAAGCGGCAGCGCGGCCCAGCAGATGACCGCGGCAGCGAGCAGGGCCGTGACCGCGATCGTGCGCCACGGCAGCGCGGCCCATCCGGCGCCAGCCTGACGCAGCCCAGCACGCGGCGGCTGACCCGCACGGCCGGGGCCGGTCATCGCCGGACCACCAGGACCCGGCGGGTGTACGGTGCGAGCGGCTCGTCGAGGTCGCCCTTGCCGGACCAGTGCACCACCGGCACGCCGATCTGGGTCAGCGAGAACCTGATCGCCTGCTGCTCGAGCCGCCAGATCCTCGCTGTCAGGACCGAGAGCCTGCCTCCGTCGTGGCGTGGCTCGGCGTCGAGCACGTCGATGACGATCACGCTGAAGCCGCGCTCGCGCAGGTCCCGCAGCGCCTCGATGAGCCGGGGGTCGAGCAGCGGGCTGAACACGAGGATGAGCGCGCCTGGTGGCAACGCGGCCCGCGGCAGCCTGGTCAGGACCGACGCGCGCTCGGAACCGACCGGACTCGCGACCAGCATGTCGAGCAGCCGCTGGAAGTGCCGCTGGCCCTGGCTCGGACCGACCCAGCTGAGCTGACCGGCATAGATGATCAGGCCTACTCGGTCCCTGGCCGCCAGGTACTTGTTGATGACGCCGGCGGTGCCACGCAGCACGTGATCGAGCGTGCTGCTGCCCGGCTCGCCAACGTCCGAGGTCGTGTCGGCGATGACGACCAGGTTCTGGGTCCGCTCCGCGGCGAACGTGCTGAGGTGCAGCTTTCCGAGCCGGGTGGTGGCTGGCCAGTTGATCCTGCGCTGGCGGTCTCCGGGCACGAACTCGCGGACGCCGGCGAACTCGCCGCCTTCGCCGGTTGCCCGGGCCGCGTGCTCGCCGAGCCTGCTGGGCAGCCGGCTGAGCACGACGGTGCTCTGGAGCCGGGCGGGCACCGGCCTGATGCCGACCCACGGCAGCCCCACCTGCACCCATCCTTCGGTGAGCCGGTAGCGGTCCCGCAGTCTGATGTCCAGGATGCCGATCTGACGCTGCCCCCAGCGCTGCGGCGTGAACGGCAGCACGGCGGTTCCTGCCGCGGCACCCGGCCCGCCCGCCTCGGCCGGTATCACGACGGCCGGCCCGACGTCGATCGAGGAATCCGGCTCGATCGACACCTCAGCGTCGTAGCCACCCTGGCCGGCGACCGTCACCCTGATGCCGGAGTCCACGCCCTCGACCAGCCGGCCGGCAGGCGGGGCGACACGGACCGTCAGCTCCGGCGGGCGGTCGGCGTGCCAGGTGGCCAGCAGCAGCACCGCCGGCGCGGCAAGGCCGGCAAACTCGGCCCGGCGGGTGATGACGGCGACGACGAGCCCGACCAGCGCGAGCGTGATGAGCCTGTGCGCGTGGCTGGACAGCCCCCACCTGACCGGCATCTGCCGGCTGTCGCCCGGCCCGGCCTGTTCAGGCAATGGCGGAAGCCGGATCGGTGCGCGGCGTGGGCACGGTGCCGAGGAGCTGCGCGATCACGTCGTCGGACCGCACCTGGCGCACCCAGAGCTCGGGCCGCAGCGTGATCCGGTGCGCCAGGGCCGGCACCGCGATGCTCTTGATGTCGTCGGGAATCACGTAGTCGCGCTGCTGGAGCAGCGCCTGCCCGCGGGCCAGCTGAACGAGAGCGAGCCCGCCACGCGGGCTGGCGCCGACCTGGATCTGCGGATGCGACCTGGTCGCCTGGATGATCGCCACCACGTACTCGAGCAGGTCCGGGGTCACCTCTATCTGCTCGAGCGACTCGCGCATCGCGATGACCTCGGCCGCGCTGGTGACCGGCTGCAGCTGGGCCATGGGCTGCCGCCTGTCCAGCCTGCGCTGCAGCATCGCCACCTCGTCGTCGGCGGGCAGGTAGCCGAGGCGCAGCCGCATCAGGAACCGGTCGAGCTGCGCCTCGGGCAGCTCGTAGGTTCCCTCGTATTCGATCGGGTTGTCGGTGGCCAGCACTACGAACGGCTGCGGCAGCTTGCGGGTGACGCCGTCCATGCTGACCTGGCCCTCGCCCATGGCCTCGAGCAGAGCAGCCTGCGTCTTGGGCGGTGTCCTGTTGATCTCGTCGGCGAGCAGCAGCTGGGTGAAGACCGGCCCCGGCCTGAACACCATCTGCGCGGTTCGCTGGTCGTACAGCGGGGCGCCGACGACATCGGAAGGCAGCAGGTCCGGCGTGAACTGGATGCGGGCGAAGTCCAGGCCGAGCGCAGTCGCGAACGACCGGGCGATCAGGGTCTTCCCGAGACCGGGCAGGTCCTCGAGCAGCACGTGGCCGCTGGCCAGGATGCCGATCAGCACGAGCTCCAGGCTCCGGCGGTGGCCCACGACCGCGCGTTCGATCTCTGCCAGGACTGCGGCGCAGCGCTGCGCGGCCTGGCCGGGGGTGAGAGTCGGCTCTGTCACAATCGCTCCAGTCGGTCGAGGATGGCCGCCAAGGTCCGCGGCGGGATGCCACTCTTGCTGTGCCGGGTCTCGGCTGGCCGCTGCGGGTCGAGCCAGAACCACAGTTCCTGCTCGCGCGCCGTCGGGAGCAGCAGCCTGCGGGCTGCCGCGGGGTCGCTGTACAGGCTGATGCCGTGCCGTTCGGCCAGCCTGGCGGCCAGCAGGTGCTGCAGCGTGGTGCGCAGCTCCAGGTCGTAGGCGACCATGTCGGCGCTGGCGTCGGACAGCATGCCCCGCTTCCGCCAGAAGCCCATGATGCCGGTCCGGCCGAGGCGCTGCCACGTCTCGTGCTGAGCGGTCAGCGGGGGAGGCGTGACCGGCAGCGCCAGACGGAAGAGCACGAGGATCGCGACCGCCCAGACCACGAGCGCGATGGCTGCGGCTCCGGCTCCCGCGTAGGCGTAGACGAACGTGCACGTGACGAGCACCAGGACGCAGATGATCACAACCTCGGGGATGCTGCCCTGCCAGCCGTCGGGCGGTTGCTTGCCCTCCGGCCGGGGTGCGGGCCTACTCACCGCCATCGGTGCCCCTGGCGTAGGCCATCTCGATGCTGAGGTCAGCCGAGATCTCGTCCAGCGCCTGCATGGCGCTGTCCCGTGCGCCGCGCGGCAGGGCGTGGGTGGAGTACCTGGCCTCGTAGAACAGCGCCGTGAGGCGGCTCGCGGCGGCCCCGTGCACGAGCCCGGCGGCCGCCGCTCGCGCGAGCAGTTCGTCCGGAGTCTCGGCGGCTGCCCTGGCCGCGCCGGCCCCGGCGAGGCTCTCTTCCATGGCCCGGTAGCACGCGATGATCGCCGCCCTCGCGTCGTCCACCGTACGCAGCGCCAGCCGGCCGGACTCAACGGCACGCTGCAGGTCCTCTCCCTCGTCGGCGAACTCACCCGCGTAGTCGGCCGGCCAGCGGGCCTGGCGGCGGCGCACGGCGATCATGAAGATGGCGACCGCGAGGATCGCGATGAGCAGCGCTAGCAAGAGGTAGGGCAGCCAGGGCAGGTTGAGACGACCGGCATGGCCGAGATGCAACTGCTTGTTTGTTTGCTTCTGCTTCCCTGCGCACGAGGACGCACTTGCTTTGCAGGCGGTCTTGTCATTGAAGTGAGGGTGGTAGTGCAGCAGCAGAATGACGATCATCAGGGCGCCGACGGCTAGCATCGCGGCGGTTATCACGGTCTTCAGGATCCGGCGCAGCGCGACTGCCGGGTAGCCGTGCCTGGGCGAGCGCTTGTCGAGGGTCCACACGACGGCGAGCAGCACGGCAAGGGCGATCTCGAGCCCCGCCGCGTCGAGCCAGCCGTGGCTGTACCACGGGCCGCCGTCCGTCGCGGCAGCCGGAGTGCTCGCCGCTATCCCGATGAAGACGGCTATCAGCAGCAGCCCGCCGAGGGCCGGCAGGCCGTGGCGCGCGAGGCCCGTCTGCCCGGCATCGGTGGCTGCTCGGTGATTCGTCCGCGGTTCCCCGTTGGCCACCGTGCCGTTCCTCGTATCGCCGTTAGGTTCACCCGCCCCGGTTTCTCCCCGGTCATAGGGTACCGCCTGCCATCAGGGCCGACGGCTCGTTGATCCTCTTGTGTCCGCCGTCAGGACGGCGCGAATCAGCCTCGCGGGTGATGACGCGCCGGCCGCCGGGCTGCGAGGCTTGTGGCCGCCAACGGGGACCCGCGTCTCGACTGTCAACGTGTACTGAGCGAGTGCTGTATACCTGCTGTAGCCATACCTGCACGAGGGGTGCGGCAGGAGTCAGGTCTCCGCTATGCGATCCGACGTCGGGGCGCCACCCAAGCCCGGAGGAACAGTGATCACGGAACCCAGGCCGCAACCGGACCGCCGGCGTGCGCGGCATGCGGCCGGGCAGGCCGCGGCGGTACAGGCCGCGGCAGCGCAGGGCGCGGCGGTGCAGTCGGCCGGCGACGCGGTGATCGTGGCCGAGGCGCTGACGAAGCGCTACGGCGCCACGGTGACCGCGCTTGATCAGCTGACGGTCACGGTCGGACCCGGCATCACGGGCCTGATCGGCGCCAACGGCGCGGGCAAGTCGACGCTGATCAAGATCTTGCTCGGGCTGCTCGAGCCGACCAGCGGCCAGGCCGTTGTGCTCGGCCACGACTGCGCGACCGAGGGCTTCACGATCAGGACGCTCACCGGGTACATGCCCGAGCACGACTGCCTGCCCCCCGACGTGAGCGCCACCGAGCTGGTCACCCACCTGGGCCGGATGTCCGGCCTGCCCGCGACCGCTTCCCGGGAACGTGCCGCCGACTCGCTCCGGCACGTCGGCCTGTACGAGGAGCGGTACCGGCAGATCGGCACCTACTCCACCGGCATGAAGCAGCGGGTCAAGCTCGCCCAGGCGCTGGTCGGCGATCCCCGGTTGCTGCTGCTCGACGAGCCGACCAACGGGCTCGACCCCGCCGGGCGGAACGCGATGCTCGACCTGATCGCCCGCATCGGCTCTGAGTTCGGAATCTCGATCCTGGTCGCATCGCACCTGCTCGGCGAAATCGAGCAGATCTGCGACCAGATCGTGGCCATCGACGGGGGCAAGCTGCTGCGCGCCGACTCCGTCAGCTCGGTGACTCGGGCAACCGAGGTCGTGGTTGTCGAGGTGGACGAGGGGCTCGACGAGCTGCTCGCCGAGCTCGCGAAGCGCGGCGCCGCGCCCGTTCCCTACCAGCGGGGGCTGCTCGTCCAGCTCGCCGGGGTGCAGACCTTCGACCTCATCCGCGATTGCGTCGCCGATCTCGGCCTGCCGCTGAGCCGCATGGAGCAGCGCAGGCACCGGATCGAGGAACTGTTCCGCGCCGACCCCACGGTGCTGGACCCCGCGGGGCCCGGCGCTACCGGGCCAGGCCCGGCCGGCACCGGCCAGACCGCGGCTGCCGCCAGACTCACGACGGGAGCCTGACATGTCTATCGAAGCCACCGCTGCCGGAGGACCCGCGGGGGGTGCGCGTCCCCCCGAATCGCAGCAGGTCACCGCCGACACCAGCGGCGGGGTGATCCACGACATCGGCTACCGCCGCTACGACGGGGAGCGACTGGGCCGCGGGCGCATCTTCCTGGCGCTGACCTGGCAGAGCCTGCGGGCGGCGTTCGGCATCGGCCGCGGCGCCCGGGCGAAGATCCTTCCCACCATCCTGTTCGTGCTGATGTGCCTGCCCGCGGCGATCAGCATCGTGGCGCTGGCGACGAACCCGGCCGGCGGGGCGCTGGTCAGCTACGACGATTACGTCCCGTCGCTGCGGTCGCTGGTCATGCTCATCTTCGTCGCGGTCCAGGCGCCGAACCTGGTGTCCGCCGACCTGCGCAACCACACGCTGCCGCTGTACTTCGCCCGGCCGATCCGCCGTACCGACTATCCGGCCGCCAAGCTCACAGCGTTCGTCATCGCCTGCCTGATCATGATCGAGGTGCCGCTGCTCATCCTCTACATCGGCAACGTTTCGCAGGTGCACAACTTCGCCGCGTTCCGGGAGCAGACCGAGCGATTCGGCCCGGGCCTGCTGTACGGCCTCGCCTGGGCGGTGCTGCTGGCCAGCATCGGCCTGCTGCTCGCATCGACGACGGGCAGGCGGGTGTTCGCCACCTGCGCGGTCGGCATCCCGCTGTTCATCACCTACATCCTGTCTCACGCACTCAGCCAGATCGGGCAGCACTCGTTCGGCCCGCAGCAGGTCGGCACGGTGATCGGTCATGCCGCCGGGCCATCGGCGGTCGCCAAACTGGCCGGGCTGATCAGCCCGTTCAGCTTGCTGGACGGCGTGCTGCGCTGGCTGCAGGGTCCGCCGAAGCCGGGCTTCCACGTCATCCTCTCGAGCCAGACCACGATCATCGGCAACTACGGCACCGTCTACGGGGTGATGTTCGTCGTGTGGCTCGTCGTCTTCGCTGGCGGACTGATGCTGAGGTACCAGCGGGTAGGTGTGGCATGACCAGCATCGAGATGCGGGGTGTCTCCCGCTGGTACGGGAACGTGGTCGCGGTGAACGACGTCACCATGACGATCGGGCCCGGCGTGACCGGCCTGCTCGGCCCCAACGGAGCGGGCAAGACGACGATCCTGCACATGATGGCGGGGTTCCTGCCGCCTTCCCGTGGCGAGGTCACGGTGGCCGGGGAGCCGAGCTGGCGGAACTACGCCATGTTCCGCCGCGTTGCCCTGGTGCCCGAGCGTGACTCGGTCTACGCGTTCCTGACCGGTGCCGAGTTCGTCGAGGCGACGGCCAAGCTGCACGGCCTGGCCGATCCGCAAGGCGCCGCGCGCCACGCGATCGCGATGACGGAGATGGCCGAGTTTCAGGACCGGCGGATCTCCACCTACTCCAAGGGCATGAGGCAGCGGATCAAGGTGGCAGCCGCGCTGGTGCATGAGCCGGAGTTCGTGCTGCTCGACGAGCCGTTCAACGGGATGGACCCGCGGCAGCGGCTGGAGATGATGGACCTGCTGCACGCGCAGGGCGACCGGGGCCGGGTCATCGTGTTCAGCTCGCACATCCTGGAAGAGGTCGAACGGCTGTCCGGGACCATCCAGGTGATCGTGGGCGGCCGGCTCGCCGCTTCCGGTGACTTCCGCGCGATCAGGCGGCTGATGACGAACAGGCCGCACGTTTTCGTTGTCAGGTCGTCGGACGACCGCGCGCTCGGCTCGGTCCTCATCGGCAGGCCGGCGATCAGCGGTGTGGAACTGACCAGCGACGGCCTGCAGGTCCGCGCGTCCGACTACGGGACCTTCACCAGGGAGGTGGCTGGCCTCAGCCGGGACCACGGGATCCGGCTGACCCAGGTGCAGCCCACCGACGAGTCGCTGGAAAGCGTCTTTACCTACCTGCTGGCGTCCTGACATGGCCGACCAGACTGTGTTCGCGCAAACCGGCCGGCCATCCGGCCCGAGCGAGAAGGCGGTGCACCAGATGCCCGGCCTGATCAACGGGACCATCCTCAGGCTGACGCTGCGCGCCAGCGTGAGCCGCAAGCGGGCGCTGCTGTTCGCGGTTCCCGGGATCGTGCTGATCCTGCTTTCTGCCCTGCTGAAGGCGAAGGCCACCGGCAACCAGTGGCCGCCGACCCTGCTCGGCCAGTTCGGCTTCTCGGTGATCATCCCGCTCACGGCGCTGCTCGTCGGGGGGAGCGTTCTCGGCGCGGAGATAGAGGACGGCAGCATCGTGCACCTGCTGGCCACGCCGGTCACCAGGCTGTCGGTGGTGATCAGCAAGTACGTGGCGGCCGTGGGCTTGACGATCTTGCTGGCGGCGGTCCCCGAGTACCTGGCCGGGGCCATCGCGAAGGGCCCGGCTAACAAGCTGACGATCGGCCTGTTCGTGGGTGCGCTGGCGGGCTCGATCATCTACAACGCGCTCTTCCTGATGCTGACGGCGCTGTTCAGCCCCGGCCGGGCGCTCGCCTTCGGGCTGCTGTACGTGCTGCTCTGGGAGGGCCTGCTCGCCAATCTGGTCGCCGGGGTGCGGGTGCTGTCCATCGGCCACTACGGGCTGGCGATCGCGAACTCTATAGCCCACAACAGCCAGCTGAACGCCAGCCTGAGCGTCGGCACGGGCATTGGGATGGGCATCGCCGTCACGGTCATCGCGCTCGCGTTCGCGGTGAACGGGATGTCGGCGTTCGCCATCAAGGGCGACGTCGCCTGACCTGAGGCTGCCGTGGTAGCGGGCCCGCCTCGCGAGGCGGCCCGCGGCGGTACTACTGCGGGCTGGCGCCGTCGACCAGGTACTGGATGACCAGGAGCCCGGTGACGACGTCCAGGACTCCTATCCACAGCGGCCGCGAGGCAGCGGCGCGCTCCAGCAACGCCCTCATGGCCTCACTATGCGCCGGGACCGGTCCGTTTCCCGCCGCTAGTTTGTCGCTAGCGCGCCACCGCGGATTTGGCGGCGGCCTTAAGTTCCTTCTTGTGCGCCCTGACCGCGGCGAGCGAGGTCTCGTCCACGATGTCGGCGACCGAGTAGTGGGAGCCATCATCGCCGAACCGCCCGGCCGCCTCGCGCCAGCCGGCTGGCCGGACACCGAGCTGCTTGCCGAGCAGCGCAGTGGTGATCTGGGCCTTGTAGTCCCCGAACCCCGGCAGCTTGGCCAGCCTGGCGACCAGGTCCGGCCCGTCGGCGGCCTGCGTCCAGACCCGCTCCGCGTCGCCGTCGTACTCATTGACCAGCACGGCCGCGAGGTCCTGCACCCGGCGCGCCATCGCCTTCGGGAACCTATGCAGGGCGGGACGCTGCGCGAAGATCTCCGCCAGCGCGTCCGGGTCGAACTCGGCCAGCTCGGCCGCCGTCGGCTCGTGTCCGAGCCTGCTGACGAGCTCGAAGGGGGAACTGAACGCCTTTTCCAGCGGCACCTGCTGGTCCAGCAGCATCGCGGTGAGCAGCGCAAGCGGGCTGCGGGAGAGCAGGTCGTTCGCCTCGGACGAGATCGGCAGGTTCAGGGTCATGAGATCATCATCTACCATCGGGTGGAAACTAGCAGGCCAGTCCGCCCGTTGCAGGGATAGAGGCGCGGTGAGCCGCGCTAGGGTGGGAACGTCGTTCCCCGGAAGGAGTCGGATATGACGCCGCATTTGAAGTGGGCTATCGCCGGTGTCATCATCGCGCTGATCCTTTTTGGGTTCATCCCGTGGTACGTCCCTGCGATACTGCTGGTCGTGGCCATCGCCGTACCGGCGATCGCCTACCGCATGCTGACGCCGGAGCAGCGCCGTCGGCTGCGCCGGGTACGCGGGCGCAAGCAGATCGGCTCCTGACCCCGGCGGACAGCCAGGACGCGGCTCAGGGCTCGCCCGGCGCCCAGTAAGCAGGCAGCTCCCGCGGCGCCTCGGGACCGACATACTTGGCGAGCGGCCGGTAGATGCGGTTGTCGGCGATCTGCTCAAGCACATTGGCCATCCAGCCGATCACGCGGCTGCACGCGAACGTCGGCGTGAACATCTCCCGCGGCAGCCCGGCGGCCTCGAGCACGACGCCCGCGTAGAACTCCACGTTGGCGTACAGTTCCCGGCCAGGCTTGAGCTCGGCAAGCAGCTCCACGGCCGTCTTCTCCACCAGCTCGGACAGCGCGACCCGGTCGCTGTGCAGGTCCCTGGCTACCTCATGAAGCAGCTCCGACCTGGGGTCGAGTGTCTTGTAGATGCGGTGGCCGAAGCCCATCAGCTTGTCGCCGTGCTCGATCGCGTGCCGGAGCCACGGCTCGGCGTTCTCCGGCGTGCCGATGGCATCCAGCATGTCGAACACCCTGGCCGGCGCGCCGCCGTGCAGCGGCCCCGACAGTGCACTCAGCGCGCCGGTCACGACCGCGCCGATGTCGGATCCGGCCGAGGCGATGACCCGCGAGGTGAACGTCGAGTTGTTGAAGCCGTGGTCGATGGTGAGCATCAGGTAGCGCTCGACCGCGTACCTGCTGCGCTCGTCCGGCTCCTCGCCGGTGATCATGTAGAGGTAGTTGGCGCTGTAGGAGAGGTCGGCGCGGGGCTGCACCGGCTGAAGGCCGCTTTCCAGGCGGTAGAGCTGGGCGGCCAGCGTCGGCATGATCGCGGCGAACCTGGTGGCCTGCGCCCTGTTCTCCTCCTCGCTCTGGTCCAGCCACGGCTTGCAGCCCATGGCCTGACCACTGAGTGACACGGCGGTCCGCAGCGCGTCCAGCGACCCGGGCGGGCTCAGCCGCGCGATCGCCGGCAGCAGCTCAGCGACCCCGTCGGGCAGCACGCGCAGCGCCGCTGTCTCGGCCGCGAACGCCTCGCGCTGCGCCGGGGTCGGCAGGTCACCGCGCAGCAGCAGGTACCAGGCGTCCTCGACCCTGCCGCGCCTGGCTATGTCGACGGCGTTGTAGCCGCGGTAGTGGTAGAAGCCCTTCCGGCCCAGTACGTCCGAGACCTGCGTGCGGGCCACCGATACGCCGTCCAGCCCGGCCGGCGCCTCGTATGGCTCTGCTGCGACTGTCATGACTCTCCTTAGCGGGTAGCAGGAGTTCCGACTAAATATTGACCGGCATGTAGCGGATGTGTCAATGTTGATTCAAATCAATATGGGAACGAGCCTCGCCGATCGGCGGTTCCCGTCTGCTGACCGCGAGACGGGGCTCGTCAAGGGCGGCCGGATCTGGGGCAGATCTGGCCTGGTCTGACCGGCCCGGGAGGCTGGAGGGCGTATGACCGAGTGGATCGGCGCGGCCGAGGCGGCGCAGCGGCTGGGCATCAAGCAGGCCAGCCTGTATGCGTACGTCAGCCGCGGCGTGCTGACCCGCCGCCGGGACACCAGCGGCAGAGTCAGCATGTTCGACGCCGCCGAGGTGGCGGAACTGGCCGGCAAGGGCCGGCCGCGGCGGCCGCCGCACTCCGCCGGCGCGGAACTCATCATCGAGACCTCGGTGACCGAGATCAGCGACGGAACGTTGCGGTTCCGTGGCTTCGATGCCACCCACCTGGCGGTCGAGCGCAGTTTCGAGGACGTGGCGATGCTGCTGTGGACCGGATCGCTGCCCGAGGTCACGCGGAATGGTGCGACCACGGGCGGTGGCGGCTGGCGGGCGACCGCGGACGGGCTGGCGGCGGCCGGCGCGGCCCAGGCGGCGCTGCCCGCAGGGACCCTGCCGCTCGAGCGGCTCCAGGTCATCGTGCCAGCGCTCGCGGCGACCGATCAGTTCCGGCTGCACCTGGACCCGCCCGCCGTCGTGGCAGCTGGCAAGGCCCTGATCGCTGGCATGGCTGGCGCGCTGCCGGGGACGCCATCGCGTGGCGGTTCTGACGGCCCGCCTGCTGACGGCGCGCCTGGCAAAGCTGGCCAGCGAGAAGGCACCTGGCCGGCCGCTGACTCGGTGGCTGCCACGCTCGCGTCGCGGCTCTGCACGGGCCCGTTGCCCGGCGGCCTGGTTCGCGTGCTGAACGCCGCGCTGATCCTGGTGGCCGACCACGAGCTGGCCGCGTCGACGCTGGCTGCCAGGGTGGCGGCGTCGATGCGCGCCGACCCTTACGCCGTCGTCGCTACCGGCCTCGGCGCGATGGGCGGCGCGCTGCACGGTGGTGCCGCCCTCGGCGCCGAGCTCATGCTCGGAGCCGCGGACTCACCCGCTGATGCGACGCGGGTAGTCGGCGACCTGCTCCGCCGGGGCGAGCGCGTGCCCGGCTTCGGGCACTTCGTCTATAAGAATGGTGACCCGCGGGCGAACCTGCTGCTCAAGCTCGTCACCGAGTACGCGGCGGAGTCCCCGCACCTCGCGATAGCGTCCGCGGTCATCGCCGAGGCGCGGCACCGGGCGCTGCCGGAACCCAACATCGAGTTCGCTCTCGCCGTGCTGGCTGGGGTCGCCGAGCTGACCAGGGGGGCCGGAGAGGCGATCTTCGCAGTGGGCCGCGCGTCCGGCTGGCTCGCGCACGCGCTCGAGGAATACGAGCGCAACGTCCGCATCCGGCCGAGGGCCATCTACGTCGGCCGGCCCGCGCTCGACTAGCAGGAAGGGGCTGCCGGAGCGGCGCGGTCGGGCCGGGAATCAAACCCGTCGGCCGGGCATTATGCGATGCAGTGCAGCCGAACCGGGAGTCAGTCGATGGCAGTCCGCCGCTTGAATCACGCAGTCCTGTACGTCCGCGACCTCGCCGCGAGCGTGGACTTCTACACGTACGTTTTCGGGTTCGAGGTGCGTGCCGAGATCCCGGGGGCTGCGGCGTTCCTGCGCTCGAAGGGCTCGGCCAACGATCACGATCTCGGCCTGTTCGCGGTGCCAGACGGAAAGCTGCCGGAGGGCCACTACCTCGGGCTGTACCACCTCGCCTGGGAGGTCGGCACGCTGGCCGAGCTCGCGCAAGTGCGGGGGCGGCTGGCTGAGCGGCGCGCGCTGGTGGGCGCCAGCGACCACCGGGTGTCGAAGTCGCTGTACGCGAAGGACCCGAGTGGCATCGAGTTCGAGGTCATGTGGCGAGTACCCGCCGAGGACTGGGATGCCGAAATGGCTACGGGCGAGATGATCGCACCGCTCGACCTGGAGGGCGAGCTCGCCCGCTGGGGGGACCGGGTGACCGGCGCGGCGGCCGGCTCGGTGACCTGACCGGCCCGGCTACGCCGGCAGTGCTGACTGGGCCGGCTACGCCGGCGGTGCTGACCGGGCCGGCTACGCCGGTAGTGCTGGCGGGGCCTGCTGGCCGGACACAGCCGGCCCGTGCGGTTTGGTGCTGACCTCGATGACGCCCTTGTAGCCGATGCCGCGGACGCGCACGACGGGCGCGTCGGCCGCCAGACGGCTCTCAAGAGGCTCGTCCGCGGACCACGCCTTGCTGACCCCGATGCCGTCAAGCTCGACCCGCACCCCCGGTGGTACCAGGATGTCGGTCCGCGACTTGTAGGAGATGACGCGCAGCGTGGTGACGGGTGCGGAGAGCTCGGCAACCCGCAGGTCCAGCACACCGCTGCCCTTGTACACGATCGAGGTGAAGCGCTCGGGCACGCGCCAGCGCCCGGCTCGACGCAGCGGCCCCTTGTACGCCAGAGCGCGTCCGCTCGGCTCGCGATCGGCCTGGGCATAGGTGACAGCCGGCGCAGCGGTGGCGGCGGGCAGATCCCGGGTGAGCACGTCGAGGTCGGCGCCGGTGCGCGCGGTCAGCGCGGCGCGCATCCGCTGGTCGAACTCCTCGTCGTCGAGCCTGCCCTCGGCGAACGCGTCCTGCAGCCGGTGCGCCGCCGCGTCCCGGTCGCGGTCGGAGACTCTGATCTGCGCCTGCCCGTCCGGCAATGTCTCTGGCTGGTCGGCTGGCTGTGTCACGTGTTCACCCCAAACTCGCGATGTATCTCGTCAAGACTAGCGTCGCGGCGCCTGACTGGCTAGCCGGTTGTGCGCTGCAAGCCGACTGCCTGACCTCGGCAGTCGCCCGACGGCGCCTGACCGTCCCGCCACCCTTCCCGCGTCGCCGTCTGCCGCCGAACTGGTCGTTGTGACGGTTCGCCCCAAAATCATGCCCGGCTTCTGGTGATTCCTCCCTGACGACCTGACACAACGTCTCATCGGGCGGGTCACTCATGAGCGCCGCGATAGATTACGGCTTGGTGGAATGAGCGGTTAGCCCGATTCCGCTGGTTGGTGCGGCGCCAGGGCGCCATACAGGTCGGCCGTCTGGGCGGCGATCTTGTCCCAGCTGAACTCCGCGACCGCCCGGGCACGGCCGCGGGTTCCGAATTCGGCGGCCAGGGCCGGGTCGCCGACGACCGTGTTGATCGCGGCGGCCAGCGCGGCCTCGTCGCCAGGCGGTACGAGCAGGCCGGTCTCCCCAGCGGTCACGACCTCGGGTATGCCGCCCACGGCTGAGGCGACGACCGCGGTTCCGCAGGCCATGGCCTCGAGATTGACGATGCCGAGCGGCTCGTACAACGACGGGCACGCGAACACCGTCGCGTGACTCAGTATCTGGATGACCTGCTCACGTGGCAGCATTCCGGCCAGCCAGATGACGCCGGTACGGGCCGAGCGCAGCCGCTCGACCAGCTCAGTCACCTCCGCCTGCAGCTCAGGCGTATCCGGTTGGCCAGCGCAGAGCACGAGCTGCGCGGCTGGATCGATCTGCTCCGCCGCGCGCAGCAGCACGGGCAGGCCCTTCTGCCTCGTTATGCGGCCGACGAAGACCACGGACGGCCGCCCGGGATCGATCCCGTACCGGTCGAGAACGTCGTGTCCCGGATCCGGTGAATACTGCGCCGTGTCGATCCCGTTGCGGATGACGTGCACTCGGCCGGCCGGCACCTTCGGGTAGGTGGACAGAATGTCGTCGCGCATCCCGTCCGACACGGCGATCACCGCAGCGGCCGACTCGATGGCGGTCCGCTCGCACCAGCTGGAGATCGCGTAGCCGCCGCCGAGCTGCTCGGCCTTCCAGGGCCGGAGCGGCTCCAGCGAGTGCGCCGTCATGACGTGCGGCACGCCGTAGAGCAGCGAGCTCAGGTGCCCGGCCAGGTTGGCGTACCAGGTGTGCGAGTGCACCAGGTCGGCCCCGTCCGTGGCCGCCGTCATCGACAGGTCCGTCGAGATCGTCTGGATCGCCGAGCTGGCTCCCGCCAGGTGCTGCCAGGGACGGTGCGCCACCGCGCCGTCCCGGTCCGCGCCCTGGCAGTGCACGGTCAAATCCACGAGCGGCGCGAGCGAGCGCGCGAGGTACTCGACGTGCACACCGGCGCCGCCGTAGACCTCCGGCGGGTACTCCCTGGTCAGCAGCGCGACCCGCAGTCTGCGCTGACGCCCGGCCGCGGCCGTCAAAGCGGAACTTCCTGCCCCTTGCCGACCACCGTGATGCCGCCGGACGACACCACAAAGCCGCGGGCGCGGTCGTGCTCCTTGTCCACGCCTACCTCGGCTCCCTCCGGCACGTCCACGTTCTTGTCGAGGATCGCGTTCTCGACCACGGCGTGCCTGCCGATCCTGCTGTTGTGCAGCACCACCGCCCGCTCGACCCTGGCCCAGCTGTTGACCCGCACGCCGGGCGACAAGACGGAATTGCGGACGAGGCCGCCAGACACGATCACGCCGTTGCTCACCACGCTGTTGATGGCTCGCCCTACCCGGTCGCCGTCGTCGTGCACGAACTTGGCCGGCGGCTGGGACGGCACGTGCGTGAGGATCGGCCACCTCTCGTTGTAGAGGTTGAAGATCGGATGCACGGCGCACAGGTCCATGTGCGCGTCGAAGTAGGAGTCCAGCGTCCCGACGTCCCGCCAGTAACCGGTGTCGCGCGGGTCGGCGCCGGGAACTGAGTTGTCCAGGAAGTCGTAGACCTGCGCGAGCCGGTTCCGCACCAGCATCGGGATGATGTCGCCGCCCATGTCGTGCCGGCTGCCGTCGTCGGCGGCGTCCTTGCGCAGCGCGTCCACCAGGACATCGGTCGAGAAGACGTAGTTGCCCATGGAGGCGAACGCCATGTCGGCCCGGGACGGCATCGCAGGCGGGTCGGGCGGCTTCTCCAGGAACGCCTCGATGGTCCGGCCGTCGGCCCCGGCCTTGATCACCCCGAACGCCGTCGCTTCTTCGCGCGGCACCGGGATCGCCGCCACCGTCACGCCGGCGCCCCCCGCGACGTGCTGGTCGATCATCAGCTGGGGGTCCATCCGGAACACATGGTCCGCGCCGAACACGGCCACGATGTCCGGCTGATCGTCGAAGATCAGGTTCATCGACTGGTAGATGGCGTCCGCCGAGCCGGTGTACCAGTGCGGGCCGAGCCGCTGCTGGGCTGGCACCGGGGTCACGTAGTTGCCGAGCAGGCTGCTCAGCCGCCAGGTCGTGGTGATGTGCCGGTCAAGGCTGTGGCTCTTGTACTGGGTCAGCACGCAGATCCTGCGCATCCCCGCGTTGAC
>JASIGS010000192.1 GCA_030052355.1 Streptosporangiaceae bacterium
CGGATCGTCCGCATTTGCTAGGTGTTCATGAGCAGCCTGAGGATGGGGGTGTCGCGTGCGCTGCGGATGCGCAAGACTGGGCGAAAGGAGGGCGCCATGAGCGAGTCACCGCTGCCGCCAGATGTCGAATCTCCCGGGTCTTCCCCGCTACCGCCAGAGCCAGGAAGCCTTGCGGGATCACCGTTGCCGCCGGAACCAGAAGACGAGGCTGACGAGGTCCTGCCGCCGGAATCCGAACCTGGGTCAGACGAGATCCTGCCGCCCGACCCCGGGCCGGAGGACGAGCTCTCCTAGGCGGGCACGCGCAAGACGCGGCCCAGCGTCTGCAGCGGAACGGGGAACGGGCGGTTGCCGAGAAAGCCCTCTTCGAGTTCGACGAACGTGGCTGCGTCGAAGACGGCCTCGACGTAGCGAGTGGCCGGAGGCGTGCGTGAACAGGCGCCGGACGGCGGCTTGCCGGGGCCGGTGAACGAGGTGAAGTCGCCCTTCATCACCACCAGGTACACCGCACGGCTGGCCGGTTCCGTTATGTTGTCGCCCTGGCCCACCTCGGGAATGGCCATGACGCTGCGGAAGGTCGTTCGCACCGCGAGGATCGACTCCGGCTTGGTGCCGTTACAGTTCGCCAGGCCGTGCATGACCGAAGCGCGGATACGGCGCTCAACCGCGGTCCTCGACGCAGCGGGCAGCGGCACCGCGAAGTCTGCGACTTCTGTTCCCGCTACTCCTGCCGACCGTGACATCTGCCACGCCGCCGCGAGCTGCCGTGTCGTTCCCGGCTTGATACCGGACGGCACCGTCCAGCGCAGCACGAACCGGTGCGCGCCAGGCCGCAGTGGCTCGCGGCTGGCCTCCAGGACCGGCCTGAAGTTAGCGTGCCCCGCCGCCACGACCCCGTTGATGATGCCCAGCCACAGAGCTGTCACCGGCTGCCGCCCGGGCACGGTGACCTTGACGGACATGATCAGCTTCTTGCCAGGGCTGATGGTGAACAACGGAATTGTCCCTGTCCTCCGCCCGTCCGCTTGCTGCTGGCCGTCCACCGTCACCGTGTACGACAGCTGAGTGGGCGTGCGCGGAGGCACGCTTTCGCGGCTCGGAGGCAGGTGCTCGCCGGGGAGCTTCGCGGCTGGCGCAGGCATGGCCTCGCGGCCCGGCAGCCCGGCCGTCGCTCCGACCGTGAGGGGGACCGCGATCGCCGCTGCGACGGCGGCCACGCCGAATGTGGCGATGCCGGCCCTGGCAAGTCGTCGCCGCCTGATGCGCCGGACGTGCGCGGCCAGGCCGGCGGTGGTGAACCGTGGCGGGCCCGCAAGCAGCGCTGTCTCAGCCAGGCGCGAGCGCAGTTCCAGCTCGTCGATCGACATCGCCCTGATTCCTCCCGCTATCCGCTGCCAGCGCTGGACAGCCGCACGGCCACCTGGGACATCGCCTCGCTGAGGTACCGCTTCACTGTGCCTTCGCCCACGCCGAGCACGGCCGCGACCTGGGCCACTGGCAGGTCCTCGTAGTAGCGCAGCACCACGCAGGCGCGCTGCCTGGGTGACAGACTCCGCAGCGCGGTCAGCATGGCGTCGCGATCGGACACCTCGTCGGCTGGATCGGGCGCGACGTCGGCCGGCCGCAGCAGTGGCGCCAGCCGGCGCCAGCGGGAGTTCCGGCGAGCGCCGTCGATGAACAGGTTGACCATGATCGTTCGCACGTACGCCTCGGCCGCGACGAGCCGGGGGGCTCGCAGCGGCCGGGTGAACGCGCGCACCAGCGCTTCCTGTACCAGGTCGTCGGCTTGAGCCTCGTTGCCGCACAACAGGAACGCGTGGCGTTTGAGCGCAGCACCCCGCCCGCCGGCCAAATCGGCCAGCGTCTGCTCCCAGCCCTCCACGTCACCACCGCCCAGGCGTTCCGACCCTCGTCTTTTAGAACGAACGGGTCACCCGCGGGGTTGGGGGTGCGGCATGAACTAGGCGTCGGTTCGCACGGCTGGCCATCCGCGTGCGGGCCGCGGACTAGCGATGCTTTCTGTGCGCGGCCGGTGTGGCGTCCGGCGCTTGCGCGGGCTTCGGTCGGGCGGAGTCCTCGTCAGGCAGCGAGATGATCGGCGCGAAACCCTGCCGGCCGGACAGGTACCGCCGCCTCAGGGCTCGCACCTCGCTCGTGAGTGGGTCGTCCGGGCCGAGTGCCCGCTCGCAGTCGCGGAGCGCGCGATCGAAATACGCACTTGCCCGCTTCAGCCGGCCGGTCGCGTGGTAGGTGTGCGCCAGGTTCGCCCGCACCGTCAGGGTCTCGCGGTGCCCGAGACCGAGCATCGGCTCGCAATCGGCGAGCGTGGCCTCGCCAAGTTCCACCGCCTCGGGAAGCCGTCTGGCCTTGTGATATACCGCGGCGAGGTTCCGCCGGGCCCGCAAGGTCTGCGGGTGCCCGGAGCCGCGAACACGCTCGAGGTCGGCCTGAAGGCTCTTGTACAACGGGATGGCGTCCTTCGACCGGCCGCTCAGAGCGTAGATGGCCGCGAGGCTGGTCCGCGCGGAGACCGTGCTCGCGGCACCGCTCGCCGGCACGCGCCGCCACTCGCCGAGACACCGCTCGAGCGTGGTAGCCGCGTCGCCGGTCCGGCCGGCGTGGTAGTACGCGAGCGCCAGGCCCTCCCGGGCAGTGATCGTGTCCGCGTGGGCCGTGCCCATGGCGCTCTCGACCTGGGAGAGAGCATCCTGGTAGATCTTGATCGCGTCGTTTCCCCGGCCGGCCCGGCGGCAAGCCTCCGCGAGCCGATGTCTCGTGGCCACGGTCTCCGGATGCATCATGCCGACGGTCTGAGCCTGCAGGGCGAGGCATCGCTGAAACACGTCGACCGCCTCGCGGTATCGGCCGGCGTCGAAGTAGGCGCTGCCCAGCTCGCTGAGAGCATGCTTCGTCTGCGCGTGAACGGGTCCGAACACGCTGCTGCTGTCGGAGGCGACTCTCGTGCCCAGCAGGATCGCGTCGCTCAGCCGGCCCGCGGCGCGCAAGGCGGCAGCCAGGCTGGCCCGCGAGGTAATCGCCTGCGAGCTCGCCGGGCCTGCTACCTCGTCGATGTCGGCGGCAAGCTCCTCGCGCAGGCTGATGGCCTCGTCGGCGTGCCCCGCCGCCGTGGCCGCGGTGGCGAGCCGCTCCCGAAGCTGGAACGTGAGCGGAGAGCCCTTGCCGTGCTGCTTGGCAGCGAGCCCGGCGACGTCACGCCAGTACGTGAGGGCGGTCTCCGCCATCTGGGCGTCCTCCAGGCTCTGGCCGACCCGGATCAGCATCGGGTGGCAGCCCTGGTCCCAGAGCGCCAGCTCGTCGCATCGCCTCAAACTGGTAGCGCAGTCTCTGAGCGCTTGCTCCATCTCCGCCAGATGCCCGCTGTCCCGCCAGGCCTCGCTCACCGCGTCAGCCGCCGCTTGCACGGCACTCCGTAGCTCCCCCGGACCCATGAACCGCCGGATCGAGGACTGCACCACACCAGGCATGCGCACGGTGCGGACCTCGTCATCTGGCTCTATCACGACGAGGCCGGCCCGCTGCAGATTCCCGAACGCGGCCCGCAAGCTAGCCTGGTCGTCGCCGGCCGGGGCCTGCTGCCCGGTGACATACGTGCACGCGGCGGCGCTGGTGAGGACCGCACCAGGGATCCCGCCAGGACCCAGCACCGCGGCAAGCTTGATGGCAGGCCACGGCAGGTCGGTCGGCGCGAACTGCCTGGCCCGGTCGACGGCGAGCATCCACGCGGGAGCCAGCGGGTCGCCGCCTATCCCGGCAGCCCAGTCCTTCCTGTACTGGTCATAGGCCAGCCGGTACTGGCGGCAGTCCTGCCCGGTGTCGAGGAGGTAGGCGACGGCAAGTTCAAGGCCTGCCGGCAGGCAGTCCAGGTTGGCGGCGACATCGAGCGCGCCGCCCGCCTGATATGGATCATCGGTGAGCCGGTCCGACAGGTACTGAAGCGCCTCACGCTGGCTGAACGAAGGCAGCGTGATCGACACCTGGTCCGGCACCAGCGAGGCAACGCCCCGATCCGCGCGGCCGCGCACGGCCAGCGCGGGACTGAGCCTCGCCAGCTCCGTGGTGACCAGCGCACTGCCATTCGGGCCTCGCGGCCAGAGCCCGTCGGCGTCGGCCGGGTCGGCCAGTCCATCGAGCACCACGAGCCACCGCCTGCTCGTGTCACCCAGCCAGGCCAGCAACACCGAGGCTGCCGCTTCCGGGTTGCCCGGCGGCGCCGCCACCCTGATATCGGCCAGCGCGCGGGCGTAACCGGTGACAATGTGGTCGCGGCTGCTCGCGTCCACCCATGCCAGCAGGTCTAGCTCGGCCGAGGCCCACAGCCTGCTCGCGTACGCCGCAGCCAGCTGTGTCTTGCCGGTGCCGCCGCGATTCGGCGCGAGTGCCCGGTGCTCACCGTCCGAGCCCAGGACGACCGTGACGCCGGGGCGGACGGCGTCCGACAGTCCCTCCCCCGTCTCTGGCCGCCGCGTGAATCCCTCGGCCAGGAACGGAACGGTCCCCGACAGAACGGGCCAGGCTCTTGCCTGCGGTGTCATACGCGACTCCCGTATGGGAACGTTCTGTTTAGTGCTTCAGGCGCAATTATGTGACGACTGTCACGCTGTCAGGCCAATATGACCGAAAATGGCAAGGTCAGTCATCGGGCTGCTCCAGGTCAAGCAGCGTGTCGTCGCCCTCGGCGCGCATCGCGATCGCGGTCAGCAACGCGGCCAGCAACGCGGCCGCCCCGCTCAGGATGAATCCGAGCGAATACGCGTGGCTCAGCGCGTCGAAGGCGACCGTCTTCAGCGGGTTGATCGCTGCGGGGACGGCGTTGGCTCCCAGCGGTCCGGACTCCACCGCGTGCACGGCGCCTTCCAAGCTCGCTCGCGCCGCCGCTGTCAGGTGGGGGGCAGCCGGCGATGCGAGAAACTTGTTATAGGCCGTCGTCAGCGCGGGGCTTGCGGCTAGCTTCTGCCGGACCTCGGCTGCCGCCTGGCTCAGCGCGACCGCGCCGATGATCGCCGGGCCCAGGGTAAATCCGAAGTCGCGGAACATGTTGGTGGTGCCGCTGGCCATACCGGCCAGGTGCGTGGGCGGCGTGCCCACCGCCACCACGGACAGCGCGGAAAGCGCCAGGCCGAAGCCGATCCCCACGAGGATGAACCCCGGGATCACCGGGCCGAGCGACAGGTCCGATGCCGGGATCTGGGACACCCAGATCGCGCCCGCGGCCATCAGGACGAGCCCGGCAGTCAGCGGCCACCTGGCGGTGTGCCGCCTGAGCAGCCGGATCGTTATCGGCAGCTGGATCAGCGCCATCCCGTTCAGGCAGAGGAACGCGAGCGAGGTCTTCAGCGGCGTGAAGCCCTGGATCGCCGACAGCCTGATGCTGGTCGAATACGCGACGCCGAGGAAGGCGAACATGCCGATGATGGTCGCGACCGAGGCAACGGCGAAGTTGCGGTCCCGGAAGAAGTCAAGACGGAGCAGCGGGGCTTGCGACCTCCGTTCCGCGCGGATGAAGACCATCAGGAATATGACGGCAGCGGCGAATCCTGTGACTACCGGCCAGCTTCGCCAGCCAGCCGATGGCCCTTCCACGACGGCATACAGCAACGCCAGCAGGCCTATGGCGATCGTCAGCTGGCCGGGCCAGTCCAGCGACCTGCCTTCTGGCGAGGATGAGTCAACGGCAGCAGTGGCCGACACGATGGCGCTGATCAGGGCCAGGGTCACGACCACAAGGAAGGCCCATCTCCAGCCGGCCAGCGGGTCTGAGCCAAATTTCAGCTTGGAGGCCAGGCCGCCGAGGACGGGCGAGGCGCAGTTGCCGATGGAAAGCGCCGCTGCCCAGATCGCGACCGAGCGGACCCTGTGTGCGGCGGTGTGCGTGCCTGCGGCAAGCATCGCGAGGCTGGTCGGAAACAGGGCCGCCGCGCCGAGTCCGGCGACCGCCTCGCCAGTCCACAGGAGCAGCATCCGGTGGTTGCTCGCCATGCCCGCGCCCGGCGTCAGCAGGGCGGCGATAAGCTCGCCCACCACAAGGACCAGCGCGCCACCGACCAGCAGCCGTTTGCGTCCGAATAGGTCGCCAAGCACGCCGAATGTCAGTTCCAGCATGCACACCGGGATCAGGAAGGCGTCGGAGATCCAGGTGAGCTGCGACGAGTTGGTCCCCAGGTCTTGCTGGAACAGCCCGTTTAGCGACGCCGGGATGGCGAGCGCCATCTGGGCAATGATGACGGCGAGGACGGCCGCGATCAGGGTCCTGGGCCGCAGAACATAACCGCCTGCAGGGGCGTACGCCCGTCTTGGTGCTGTCCTGACATCGGCCATCGATGTATCCAAACCCGGTAAGCCGGAAACCGCAGACGTTTAGGTACATCGATGCTGGCACGATTCGATCGCCGATGTATGCATGTCGTCGTGATTGGCAGCATAAGGCTGCTGGTGGCGGTACTTGCCTATCTCCGGATAGCGCTATGCCCGGATAGCCCTAACTGCGCGTCGCCGTGGAGGCCGAAGGCTCGTCCGTAGCCGTCTCGGCCAGGTCTTCCGGCACGTCGTCCGGCGGCGGGCAGCCGCCGGCGCGCCACTCGGCGATTGCCATGCCGATGAGGTTCGGTACCAGGTCGGTAGAGCGTTTCGCCACCCAGGCCGTGCCCTTGGTAGCCATCCACGCGAACTGCTCAAGCCGCGACGGCGGCGGGTTCATCGGCTCGGCGCCCGGCGGTGGCCCGACCGGGTACCCGGCCTCACCGAGCAGGGTGTGGAACCGGCGTGCGATCAGCCGGTGGCCGCGCTCGCTCGGATGCAGGCGATCCACGGCCCACATGCGCGGGTCGTAGGCCTCGTCGTCCCTGGCGGCGTCGAAGTGGAGCGTGCCAAACCGTTCGGCCACGGCGTCCATGACGTCGTTGACCTGGTGCGCGCGCCTGGCGAGCGGCCTGGCCAGCGCACCGGGCAAGCCGAGCATGCGTCCGGGGTCAGGCAGCCGCATGGTCAGCACCTCGGCACCGGCAGCGCGAAGCGCGCCGACCGTGTGCGCCGCGGCCGCGGCGATCCGCTCCGGATCGAAGTTCGCCCGCAGCGTGTCGTTGACGCCGATGACGACGCTCGCGACGTCCGGCCGCAGCTGCAGCGCCTGCGGCAGCTGGCTGAGTTCCAGGTCGGTCATCCGGGCGCCGTTGGTCGCCACGATGTGCAGCGCCGGGTCGGGCAGGCACTCGGCCAGCAGCGCCGCCCAGCCGCGCCAACCGCGCTTGCGGGGCCCGGACTCCAGCCGGATCGGATCGCCCACGCCCAGCGTTATCGAGTCCCCGAGCGCGACGTATGTCGTCATGCGGCCACCGCAGCCTTCTGAGTCGCTCCTGCACCTTCGAGCACGTCAAGATAGTGCCAGATCAGCTCGTCGCCCAGCACCGGCCACGTCCGGCCCTGAGCCATCTGCCTGCCCGCCTTGCCCTGCGCTGCGCGCAGCGCCGGGTCGACCACGAGCCGGGCGACGGCCGCTGCCAGCGCCGCCGGGTCGCACGGCCGGACGAGGAAGCCGGTGACCCCGTCCTGGACGAGGTCGAGTGGTCCGCCTGCCGCCGGCGCGATCACCGGCAGGCCGCTCGCCGCGGCCTCGAGCAGCGTGTTGCCGAACGTGTCGTGCGGCCCGGCGTGCACGAACACGTCGAGGCTCGCGTAGATGCGGGCAAGGTGGTCTCCGCCGCACTGGCCGAGGAACGTCGCCGTCGGCAGGGCGCGCCTCGCGGCCGCCTCGGCCGGCCCGCTCCCGACGACGACCAACCGGACGCCGGGCACGGCCGCGACCTGGGCCAGCAGGTCAAGCCGCTTCTCGACGGCCAGGCGGCCCACGTAGCCGACAATGAGCTCTCCGCGCGGGGCGAGCTCGGCGCGCAGCCGCTCAGAGCGCTTGGCCGGGTCGAACCGGTGGCAGTCGACTCCTCTCCCCCACACCTGCACCCGCTGCATGCCGTGCGCGTCAAGGTCCGCCGCGGTGGCGGTGCACGGCGCCAGGGTGCGATCAGCCGCGTTGTGTATCCGCAGCACCCGGTGCCAGGCGATCGCCTGGCCTATCCGGCCGGTGTGGTAGGCCTTGGCGTAAGCGGGCAGGTCCGTCGCGTACACGGCGACAACGGGCAGGCCCAGCTGCACCGCAGCGGAGATGCCGGCCGCCCCGAGCACGAACGGCCCGGCGAGGTGGACGAGGTCCGCGTCGTGCGCGGCGATCGCCTCGCGGACGCGCGGCCCTGGCACGCCGACCCGCAGGCTCGGGTAGACGGGCACCGGGAACGACCGCACGCGGACCACGGGGAAGTCGAAGTCCCGATCAGGACACTCGAGCCCGCGGGCGGGCTCGGGAGCGATGACCAGCGGCTTGTGGCCGCGGTTGCGCAGATGCTCCGCCACCCGCACCGCTGTGTGCGCGACGCCGTTGACGTCGGGCGGAAATGACTCTGTCACGTAAGCGATTCGCACGCTGCCACCGTGAGGCATGTTCATGCCGGAAACGGGCGTTACGCCGTGACCGGGCGGCGAACTGTAAATGACATCTCAGCTTTCCAAACGGCCAGGTCAGTTGGCCCGGCGCGGTAGGGAGCCGCCCCGGCGGACGTCGTCAGCCTACCCCGGTACAAGCCGGGCAATCGAGCACCCCATGGGTGCCAGGTGATTCGGTGTCGGAACTTCCGGCGTGCCGCTCACTTGCCCCGCACGGATGATCACTCTGGGACGTCAGCGAAGCAGCAGCCGCGCGGCCAGCTCGAGGTGGCCGGCCACGTCGTTCGCCGATGCGCGCCTGGTCACCCACGCCACAAGGTTGGAGAGCCAGACATCGCCGATCACCCGCGCGATCGCGCGCTCGTCGGCGGACGGCTCGCCGTCGTGCATGGCCCTGGTGAACATCTCTTCCATCGTCTTGGCGACGCTATTGACCTCGTCTGCGGCACTCGGATCAGCGAACATGAATGCCCTGGTCATGGCCTCCGTCAGCATCGGGTCGCGCTGCATCGACCTGGTCACCTTGCCGAGCACGAACAGGACACGCTCATACGGCGTGTCACCGGGTACCGGCGACCGCTCGAGTTTGTCCTGCGCCCGCTCGAACTCTCTGGCCAGACCGGACACCAGCAGGTGGATCTTGGACGGGAAGTACCGGTAGAGAGTGCCCAGCGCCACGTCGGCCCGCTCGGCGACGGCTCGCATCTGGACCGCGTCGTAGCCGCCCTTCGACGCGAGCGCGAGAGTCGCGTCCAGGATCCGCTTGCGACGCTCGCGCTGCGCAACCGAGCCCGCATCACCGTCGGGCCCAGCCCGATCTGACCCAGCCCGATCCGGCACCGCGCTTCCGGGTGTGGCGGGTTGTTGCAGCTGACTAGTACGTGTTCTCTGGGCTGTCATCGGCGACCTCCGTCCCTTCCCGAGCGCGCATCCCTGGCGACCGGTCGGCCGCGGCGGCGCCGCCGTGCCAGCTAGATCGAGTTGCAAGCCCGTCAAGCAGCCTAGCAACGTGATCGCCGCGCAAGCCGCGCAGCTACGCCGCGACTGGAACAGGTTCTACCGGCAGCGGAGGCCGTTGGGTTTCTTGGTGCAACGTGTTCTAATTTTCACTGCCACCGACCCGGCCGCCGAGGAGGCGCAGTTGCCGATCGCCACGACCGACGAGCAATTGGCACTCCAGGCATCCATCCGCGAGTGGGCCAAGCGGGCCGGGACTGTCGACGCGGTACGCGGCATGGAACCCGGCACCGTGGGCGGCGATCGCGGCGCCGAACGCCCGGCAGAAACCGGAGCTGCCCAGATCGGAGCTGCGCAAATCGGAGCCCCAGCGACGGAGGCGGTCGCGGACCGCTGGCGGGGCCTGGCCGAACTCGGCGTGTTCGCGATCGGGCTGCCCGTCTCGGCAGGCGGCGCCGGCGGTTCCACGTCAGACCTTGCCGCGGCACTGGCGCAGCTGACCGAGTCGCTGACGCCCGGCCCCGTGCTGCCCACGCTGATCGCCCGCCTGGTGCTGGCCGACTGCCGGGACCAGCCCGCGGCCCGGCAGGCGCTGCCCGGGCTGGCCGCCG
>JASIGS010000022.1 GCA_030052355.1 Streptosporangiaceae bacterium
GTAATCGCCGCGGTCCCCGGCGCGCGCATCCTGGAGCTAGGTGACTGGGGAATCCGGCCAGCCAGCTGGGAGCAGCTAGAGCTGGTCGCAAGCTGGCGGCAGTTCCTGGGCCGGCCAGATTCATTCCTGCGGTATCTCCTGGACTAGCCGCCCGGCCGCGGTGTCCGGCGGCGAAGCGTTGTCGCCGCGAAGATCGCCAAGCCCAGCGTCGTCGCGCCAGCCCCGAGCGCCAGCGCCGCGGAGTAGCCGAGGTGGCCGGCGACGGCGCCGCCGACCACCGAGCCGAGCAGCCCGGCAGTGCCGCTGCTGGCGTTGAGCAGGCCCTGCGCGTCGCCTTCCGCGCCCGGCACCAGCTGGCCGGTGAGACCCGGCGACGCGACGCTGAGGAATGACCACGCGAACATGATGCCGGCGAACGCCGCGAGCGGCAGGACGGCGGGCACCCTGCCGATCGCGGCGAGGGCCGCCAGCGCCGCGAGCAGCACCACCCGTGCCGCGAAGGCACCGGCCATCGTGATGGCCGGCCCGCGCCGCTGGCTGACCGCCGCTGCTACCGGGAAGAGCGGCAGGCTGACGAGCACGATGACCGCGAAGGCCAGGGACGAGCTGCTTGCGGGGATGCCGAACGTGTGCTGGAACATGACGGGGTAGAGCGAGAAGATCACGGTAGTACCCGCATATGCGGGAATCCAGGCTGCAAGCATCCAGCCGAACGGCCCGCGCAGCACAGACAACCCGGTGAACGGCATGCGGTGCGCGAGGTGGTGAGCGCGGGCTGGGCTGGCCGGCCCCCACTCGCCCACCAGGCCCATAAAGGCGAGCCGATGGTGCGCTACGGGGGGAACGCCACCATCTGGCGGACTGCCGCCCGCAGCGTGCATCGGCCGCCCACCTGCAACCTGGGCGCCCGCCACTCGCGGTATCAGGATGGCCGCTAGCGGGATAGCGGCCGCCGGGACGATCGCCGCCAGGAACAGGCCGTCCCGCGTGCTGAGTGTGGCCAGCCAGGACGACAGGAACAGCGTGGCGCCCTGGCCCACGCTGAGCGCGGCCTCGAGAACTCCGAGCCGCGCATTCCACTCGGCGCGCGGCCGGCGCTCGACGATGAGGAGGTTGGCCACGGTGACGGCGCCGGCGAAGCCGGCCCCGTCGGCCAGCGCGAGCACGAGCTGCCACGTCGGCCCGGCCAGCGGAAACAGCCACAGGGACACCGCGGCCGCTGCCGCGCACGCGACCGCCAGGGCACGGTGCGCACGGTAGCGGTCGGCCATGGTGCCGACGGCCGGAGCAGCGAACGCGCCGAGGTTGAACGCGCCCATCACCAGGCCGACATGCCCGACGCCATCACGGCTGGCCGCCACCGGCAGCAGGATCGGGGTCAGGCCTAGCGCGGCGCCGTTCACCAGCGCGAACGGAGCGAACCAAGGCTCGATCAGGCGCCACCCACCCGCTCGCGCTATGGCCGCAATGACGTCACCGCGGATGGACTCGGGCACAACTCGTGATCGTAGCGATCCCCGCTGGCAGCTGGGCCGAAGTGGTCCGGCGGGCGGGGCCGTCGTGCCCGCGGACGGCCCCGCCTTGGCTGCGCGTCCGCCATCAGGTCCGGTAGGTGATCTTGACCGCCGTACCCGAAGCGCTGGTCGGCTCGCCGGTGAAGGTCCCGGTGGCTGAATCGTCCTGCGCGCGGGCGATCCTGCGTGCCGCGGGTCCTCCCTGAGGACCACGAGCAGCCGCGGCATCAGCCGGCGTCGTATTCGTAGATCCAGCCGTTGGCCACGAGCGGGTCAGCCAGGGCGAACTGCCTGTCCCGGGCGCGCTGTTCCTGGCCGTCGGGCAGGTGATTGAGGTGCGCACGCGCGTGGCTCAGTTCCTGGAGCCGGGTAGTGCGCGGGATCCGGAGGCTCTCATAGCGCTGCAGGGCGGCGGCCAAGTCCGTGCTGGGTCCGGCGAGGCATCGGGCCAGCACCGCCGCGTCCTCGATTGCCTGCGCAGCCCCCTGCCCGAAGAACGGGAACATCGGGTGAGCCGCGTCTCCGAGTAGCGTGACGGGGCCCTTACTCCACTGCCGCAGCGGGGCGCGGTCCAGCAAAGCCCAGCGGCCCGGGGTTCCGGCCGCCCGGATCAGGCCGACAAGCCTGGGATCCCACCCATCGAACTCGGCGAGGAACTCTCCGACGGTGGCGGTGGCGGTCCACGACTCGACCGTGTAGTCGCCGGCAGGCGCGAACGCCACGAGGTTGACGAACCGGCCGGCGGATACGGGATAGTGCACGAGATGGTGACCGGGTCCGACCCAGAGCGTCTGCGCGTGCCGCCGGGCGAACGACGGAGCCTGCGCGGCCGGCACCAAGGCGCGGAAGACGCAGATGCCCGAGTAGGTGGCAGGTGCTGGCTCGGTGATCGCCCCGCGTACGAGCGAGTGGACCCCGTCTGCGCCGATGACGACGTCGGCCTCGACGGCTTCCCCGTCATCGAAATGCAGCACGGGTGCACCCGCACGGATCTCGAGCCCTGCGCACCGCTTGCCAAGCCGGACCGTTCCACCGGGAACGGCACGCGCGATGACATCCATCAGGTCGGCGCGGTGCGCGGTGTAGGTGTGCTCGCCGTACAGCCGAGCGCAGGCCGCAAGGTCCTCTGCGGAGAGCACGGTTCCGTCAGCCCACCGGCGGAACTCCCAGCCGACATCCAGCCGGACCGCGCGATCAAGGAAGGCGTCCATCACGCCCAGCCTGCGGACCAGCCGGGCGGCGTTAGGGGCAACGACGAGGCCAGCGCCGATCTCCTTGAGCTCGGGCGCCTGCTCGTACACCGTGCACGAGAGCCCGGCCCAGGACAGGAAGGCCGCCGCGGAAAGACCTCCGATCCCGGCGCCGACGATCGCGATCCTGGGCTCAGCCTGCCTCGACCCGGCCATGTCTGCCTGCCGGAACCTAACCGGCGAGTGCCTCGGGAGACCCCGCGTCGTACTCGGCGATCCACGCCTCGCCCCGCCCCGTGACGTCGGTGCTGAACCGCTTGCGGATCGCGATGAGCACGTCCCGTTTCAGCGCGGCGACCGGCGATACGAGGTGGTTGTCGTCGCCCCTGGCGCGGGAGGTGAGTACCACCCTGCTGGCCCGCGGCCTGCGTGACCGCTCGTACAGTTGCAGCGCGGCGGCCAGGTCGTCAGGGCTCTTGTCGATCGCCGCGGCCAGCACGCAGCCATCTTCTATCGCCTGCCCGGCGCCCTGGCCGAGGTAGGGCAGCATCGGGTGCGCGGCGTCGCCAAGGATCGTGATCCTGCCCTTCGTCCACGCCGGGATCGGGTCGCGATCGTAGAGCGCCCACTTGTACCAGGTGTCACCGGAGCCGAACATCTCCCGCAGCGACGCGTGCCACCTGCGGTAACGGCCGAGGATCTCGTCGCGGTCACACTCGGCGATCCAGGACTCGTGCTTGTACGCCGGGTCGTCATGGTGGGCGACGACATTGATGGCCTTACCGCGGCGGACTCCGTACACCACCAGCGTGCCGTGCGGTCCCAGCCAGAGACCCTCGTACGGCTCGATCGCCCTGGCGGGCAGGTCCGCGACGTCGATCACGCTGCGATAGCAGATCTTCCCGGTGAACCGCGGCGCGTCCGGTCCGAACAAGCTGGCGCGGACCGCGGAGTGGATCCCGTCGGCGCCCACGATGACGTCTGCCTCGATCTCGGTGCCGTCGGTGAATCGGGCCGCGGCTCCGTCGTCGCCCGTCATGACCCCCTCGCACCGAGCGCTGAGAGTGACAGCCTCGGCGGGCACCCCGCGCGCAAGGACGTCGAGCAGGTCTGCCCGGTGGATCGTGCAGCTGGCCGCGCCGAAACGCTGCGCCGTCGCGGTCGCGTCAGTTCTGGAGATCATCCGCCCTTTCCAGGTGCGCAGCTGCTGGAACGCGGACTGATACCCGATCGCCCGCACCTGATCCTCAAGGTCGAGCGAGCGCAGCGCCTTCATCGCGTTCGGCCCGAGCGCGACCCCGGCGCCGATCTCCTTGAGCTCCGGCGAGGACTCGTAGACATGGACCTCGACGCCCCGGCGCAGCAGCGCTCGCGCGGCGGTCAGTCCGCCGATGCCTCCGCCGATGACAGCGACGCGCACCTTGCGAGCCATGTACTCTCCCGGTCTGCGGCTGCTCCGGCGAGCCGGAGCTTGCTGGGATCACGATAACGGTCGCCTCCTGCCGCTAGCCTGCTGAAGATGACCGCAGCGCCCGATTTCTTCCTGCCCGCTCAAACAGTCGCCCGGCGGAACTATCGCGGCCCGCACGTGAGCTGGGCACAGGCCACCACGGTCGTTTCCGACGACGAGCGCGGCCTCGTGCTATGGCTGCCGGCCGGCGCGGATTTCGAGTTCCGCCTCGGACCCGATGGGACGATGCTGCGGACGGGCAGCGTCGAGGACTTCGGGAAAGCACCCCTGATCCGGCGCAGCTGGCGGGAGAACAGCCTGCTGATGTGGCACCCGCCGGGACAGGCGCACTCGGTCTGGTGGTTCTTCCGCGACGGACGGTTCAGGCACTGGTACATCAACCTGGAGTCGCCATACTCGCGCGGCCCAGACTGTATCGCCAACGTCGATCGCCACCTCGACGTCGTGGTCAACCCGGATCGCAGCTGGGAGTGGAAAGACGAGCAGGACCTCGACGAGGCTGTCGGCCTGCCTGGATTCTGGACCGCAGAGGAGGCCGGACTCATCCGCGACGAGGGCCGGCGGGTCGTCGCCGTCGCCGAAGCCGGCGCGTTCCCCTTCGACGGCACCTGGTGCGACTTCCGGCCCGACCCGCGGTGGGAGATACCTCGCTTGCCGCACCGGGCATAGTTGTAAAGGCGAACGATAACGGTCAAGGAGGAACAGTGCCTGACGGACCACAGAAGATCCTCTACACCGCTGAGGCGGAAGTTCAGGGCGGCCGCCAGGGGCATGGCCGCAGCACCGATGGCCGGCTCGAGGTTGACCTGTCCATGCCGAAGGAGCTGGGCGGCGACGGCGGACCCGGGACCAACCCGGAGCAGCTCTTCGCGATCGGCTACGCCGCTTGCTTCCAGTCCGCGCTGCTCGGTATCGCCCGCGGCCACAACCTCGACGCGACCGACTCGCGGATCGCGGCCAAGGTTGGCGTCGGCCCGACCGGACATGGTGGCTTCGGCCTGACGGTGTCACTCGACCTGCACGCGCCGAATCTTACGGCCGCGCAGGCCGCAGACCTGATGGCGCGGGCACACGAGCGATGCCCTTACTCGGTGGCGACAAGAGGCAACATCGAGGTGAGTCTCGCTGTCGACGGCGTCCCGCTCGGAGCAGCGGAACCGGCCAGTTAGCCCGGAATGCGGCGCCTGGCCGGGTTACGGGGCTAAGGCGTCCCGTACGTTCCCGGGTAGGTGCCGGTTGCCGACGACGGCCCGCCGCCCTGGGCGGCGACGAGCCGGTAGTAAATCAGCGTCACGACGAGCGCGATGAACGGCGCGACGAGCGTTCCGGCCACCAGGTTGCTCAGGAAGTGGCCGAGGATGGTGGGGAGCGCGGCGAAGATGGCGTCGAGCGCGATATCCACGACGATCAAGATGAGGAAGGCCAGCACCAGCGTGCCGAAGACGTGCCATCCGTGGCCGCGGACGAGCTGACGGCTGCGCCCGAACGAGTCGAGCGCTCCGGACCGCTCGATGACGATCACCGGGACGATCACCGCCCAGATGGTGATCAGCCACAGGCCGGGCACGATCACCAGTGCGAGCCCGATGGTGATCGCGATACCGGCCAGGATGGACGCCACGGCGATGGGCCCGATGTAGGGGGTCACCGCCGAGACCGTGCCGCTGACCGACATGTCGGCGCGGCCGCTCTTCTCGTCCTGAACGGCCTTGACCAGCGCGGCTTGCAACAAGAAGGCCGCGACCACTTCGACGATCTCGCCGAGGAACAGTCCGATCAGTCCGAACAGCGCGAGCAGCCCGGCGATGATCGCGGTGACGACGTAGATGACGAACGAGATCGTCAGCAGGTGACGGGCGTGTGCGCGGTACATCCGCCAGGCCTCGTCGAGCACGCCCGACAACGGATTCATGACGCGATGGTACCGGCGGCCGGCTGGGTCTCGGCTAAAACCGGCAAACTGCGGCGACGGTCTGGAGACCTCTCAGTCAGCGCCGAGCAGGTCTGCCAGCTGACGGGCGTTGACCTGCGCGTAGTCGCTGTAGCAGTTGTTGAACAGGACGTGTGTGCTGGCCGCGCTGCCGGCCAGCTCGCGAACCCTCGGCGCCAGCTCGCCGAGTTCTTCCTGGCTGTAGAGGTAGCCGAACCGCTCGTGGATGTCCTTGCTCGCCCACTTGTCGGAGTGGCCGTGCAGCCGCAGTACGGCCAGGTCGCTGGTGGCGGCGAGCACCGGCGGGATCGACGTCGGGTAACCCTGCGGCATGTCCACGCTCACGTACGGCAGTTCGTGGTCGGCCAGGAACCGCAGCGTCTCCTGCTGATTGTCCGGCGTCATCCAGGTCTTGTTGCGGAACTCTATGCACACCCGGGCCGGGGCGACCCGCTGCGCGCAGGACAGGATGTAGTCCTTGCTGGCGCGCGAGATCGGGAACCATTGCGGGAACTGGAGCAAGATCGCGCCAAGCTTCCCGGCGTGCCGCAGCGGCTCGAGCGCGTCCAGGAACCGGTGCCACGCCTGCTCGGCCACGGCAGGGTCGACCTGCCGCAGGTAGACGGGGTCCTTGCCG
>JASIGS010000193.1 GCA_030052355.1 Streptosporangiaceae bacterium
GACGTCGATCACCGAACTGGGCCTGGAGGACGCCAGCCGTACCCCTACCGCGTAACCGGCGGCCGGCCTGACGCCTAGAAGCCCTGCCAGGCCGGCTTGGCCGAGTAGACCTCGCGGTAGTAGCCGAGGCGGTCAAGGCGGGATGCCGAGGCCGGGTCAAGCAGCACCGTGACATGCGGGTGAAGTTGCACGATCGATGCCGGGCACGACGCCGAGACCGGACCCTCCACGGCGGCTGCGGTCGCGTCGGCCTTCGATTCACCGGTCGCGATGAGCAGCAGGTGACGAGCCTCGAGGATGGTTCCGAGTCCTTGCGTCAGCACGTGGGCCGGCACCTCGTCGAGCGAGCTGAAGAAGCGCGCGTTGTCCTTCCGCGTCTGCGCGGTGAGGGTCTTGATCCGGGTGCGGCTAGCCAGCGATGATCCCGGCTCGTTGAAGGCCAGGTGGCCGTCGGAGCCGAGGCCGAGCAGTTGCACGTCGACGCCGCCGGCGGCCGCAATCAGCGCCTCGTAGCGCTCCCCCGCGGTCGCCAGGCCGTCGGAGCTGGGGTCCGGGCCATTGACCCGGTCCGGGCTGATGCCGAGACCGTCGGTCAGCTCGCGGGTGATGGTCGCCAGGTAACTCTGCTCGTGCCCCGCGGGGAGGCCGACGTATTCGTCGAGGTTGAAACAGGTCACGGCGGCGTAGGAGGGCCCGACGGCGGCATCGTGACGGCCGAGGAGCTCGCGGTACGTCAGGAGCGGCGTCGACCCGGTGGCTAGGCCCAGGACCGCGGCGGGCCGGTGCCGGACGACTGCCTCGATGATGCCAGCCGCCACCGCGGCAATCTCGCCGTCCGACCCTAGCGGCACGACCTCCATCAGTTGCCTTTCTTCGTGCAGCGGCAGCTCAGCCTCGCCACCCCGGCCGGCCCGGCGGCGCGGCCAGGCCGCCTGGCGACGCTCGACGTGTCAGCCCGGGGGACGACCCACGGACCGCCGCGGCGATCGCCAGGTGGCGACGGCGCGGTGCCACGCGCCTGACAGTGCACAGAACGCGCTCGCAGCCGAAAGCACGCTGAACACGCTGCCGGCCGAGAAGGCCGAGAACAGCGACGCCACAGAGCCGACGGAGCCGACGGACAAAACAGAGCCTGCCGAACCGATGGAGAGGATCGACCCGGTCGAGCCGATCGACAGGATCGAGCCGCTGGAGCCGATGCTCAGCAGCGATCCCGCCGAGCCGGCCTTCGTGCCCATGGTGGGATTCTCGCACCGCGACCTCGGCTGGCCAGCAGCGGCGCCAGCACCGGTCAGCGGCCGGCCAGGACAGCCTGAACGCCGCGGATGTCGTTGACACACAGCGCGTCCACGCCAGCCTCGGCGAGCGCCAGTGCCTGCGACGGGTCAGGCGACCACGCCATGACCTCCAGCCCGGCCCGGTGCGCGACCGAGACGGTGTGCTCCGCGCGGTGATCGGCCGGTCCCGTCTTCTCGCCGCCCGCATTCAGTGTCGTGGTGTTCATGCAGACGGCGTCGAGTCCCAGGTTCGCGGCGGCTGACACGGCATGGCTGGCGGCGAAGTTGGCTTCAGTGATCAGGCCGAACGCCACATCTCCTGGCCAGCCGGCCGCCGCCTTGGCCTCCCTGAGGTAGCTGGGCAGCGAAGCGTCAAACGACGACACGAGGAAACGCCGCGTCCCAGCGTGCCGGAACAAGGCGCCGGCGATCAGGGCGTGCGTGCGCTGTTCCTCCGGATCGACGGCATCCTCGATGATGGTCTTGACGTCAATGTTGACGCCGACGCTGGCGGGCAGCGCGCTGAGCACGTCGTGCAGCGCGACGATGCCTTCGGCGGCGAGCTCAGCGGCGGTGCGGGCAACGATCAGCTCGCCTGCCGGGGTTACCGGATCGTGCCACAGCACCAGTTCGCCGTCCGCTGACCGCCGCGCGTCCAGCTCCACCCAGGGCACGCCTGCCGCGGCGGCCGCGAGAAATGACTCGACGGAGTTCTCCCGGTGGCCGCCAGCCTCGCCCGCGCCGAAGCCGCGGTGGCCGACTACAGCCGGCTTCGCGTCGAAGATCACCAGAACTCCTCGGCTCGTCGTTCAGTCCGTCACGGTATGGTCGCAGGCTGGCCAGCACGCCAGGCAGTCGGCTCTGGGTGCTGTGAAGTCGCGGCGAGCGAGGGCCAGTCCGGTCCTGGGGCTGACCTCGCAGCCGTGCATGCGTAGGCTGGCGAAGTTAACCTCCAGGGGGTCCAGATGGACGAAGCCGTAGCGCGGGAGCGGTTGCTGACGGAACGGTCTGAAGTCATGCAATTGCTCCACAACTCCGAATCAGCCGGGCGTGAGGACCGGGAGGCTGGCCAGGAAACCGGCGACATGGCCGACTCCGCGCAGCCACTGACGGCTCTGGGCATGGACGAGGCCATCGCCGACGGCATGCGCGACCGCCTCGCCGCGATCGACCGTGCGCTGAAGCGAATCGACGAAGGTACCTACGGCAGATCCGTCGTCAGCGGAGAGCCGATCCCCAACGGGCGCCTCGAGGCCGACCCAGCAGCCGAGCTAACGGTCGAGGAGGCCGCCAGGGCGTCTCGCCGCTGAGCCGCCTGCCGTTACCCGGTTACTTCGAGTGAAATGTCCGTTCCAGCCAGTGCCTTGCTCACGGGGCACTGAGCCTTCGC
>JASIGS010000194.1 GCA_030052355.1 Streptosporangiaceae bacterium
AGAGCGTGTTGTGGAAGAGAATGCCGGCCTTCGCGATCCGCGATTCCCGGTCAACGAGCGAGACCTCGCCGAGGCTGCGGGCACCCTCGTCGGCGTCCAGCTGTGCTCGGACTGCGTCAGCGCCCTTCACGGCCGTCACGTCGGTGATGCGCCCGCCGGAGAACGTCGCCTTCAGCCCTTCGACAACCTGGCCGCTGATGATCACCGGCTTGGTCAGGCTGATCACGCCGTCGGCGCTGCGCCGGTCAGGACTCGCGAAGACCTCCTCCGTCGGGAGGTTCGGCATGTAGGTCACGCCACCGTCATCGTCCATGAAGCCACCGCTCCAGCGGGTGCCAGGGACCAGCCCGACCGTGAGGTCGGTACCAGTGCCGCGGTAGCGAAGCTCGGTCAGCTCCAGCGAGTCCAGCGCCCGAGCACGGGCGGCCAGTTCGGCGGCGCGCTCGCGCCAGCTGGCGACCGGATCGGGCTCGTCCAGGCGCATAGCGGTCGCCACCGCTTCCCAGAGGCGTTCGACGTCTGGCTCGCCGAACACCTCGTTGGCCCAGCCCGGGTTCGGTGCCGCGGCCACGGTCCAGCGCACCCGCCCGCCGAGCAAGGCCTCGCGTACGGCCATGACCTCCTCGACCCGGAACGCCGCTGCCTTAGCCGGATCGACGTCGTCCAGCAGGTGCGGGTCGGGGTCACCGGTGAGCGCGATCGACACACCGCGTGCGGCCGCCCAGGCCCTGGCCCGCTCGAGCGCCCACGGCCGGCTCTCGGTCAGCCGCTCGATGGTCGCGTGGGTGAGCTGCGAGCGCCGGATCGGCCCGTCGGACCACAAGATCTCCACCCACGCCGCGCCGGCCACGTAGGCGCGCTCCACCACAGCGCGAGCGATTTCCAGGTGAGCGATGTCGCTACCGAGCATGACCTCCGAACCGGGCTGGACATTCGCGCCCACCCGGACGACCAGGTCAGCAAAACGCTCAAGTCGGGTGTCAGGGTCCAAAGTCGCCATCTCTTCACTCCCTCTGGCCGTGGCCGCCTGTAGCTAGTCGAGCACTGGCAAGCGCGGGGCCGCTATACGCTGACCGCATGGCCCGCGTGCCGGACACGACAAGACTCGCCAGCCTCCGCAGTGCCCGAGATCTTATCGACAGGGATTTCGCGAGTCAGGTCGACGTCGCGGCTCTGGCTGCCCGCGCAGGCTACTCCCGTTACCACTTCATCCGGGCGTTCCGGGCCTGTTACGGTGCGACCCCCGGCGACTACCTCTCACGACGACGTGTCGAGCGTGCCTGCGAACTCCTCCGCTCGGCCAACCTGACGGTCACCGAGGTGTGCTTCCTTGTCGGGTTCGCGAGCGTCGGCTCCTTCAGCTCGCGATTCTCCGAACTTGCCGGCTGCTCGCCGTCGGAATATCAGCGTCGCTTCCGCGCGCACGGCGGTCCGCCGCCGGTACCGGGCTGCATGGTGCTCATGTGGAGCGCGCCGCAGCCGGCAGTGCGCAATCGCGAAGAAGCGCGGGGCGGAATCGAGCCGGTAGCGTCGGCCCGGACGGAAGGAGAGTGACCGTGATCACCAAGCTGTCGCACGCCGGCGTGCTCGTTCTCGACCAGGACTCCGCCAAGCGGTTCTACACCGAGAAGCTCGGCTTCACGCTGCGCAACGACGTTCAGATGGGTGCGGAATTCACCGGGGCCGGGCAGGGCTTCCGGTGGCTGACCGTGTCCCCGCCCGACCAGCCGGATCTGGAGTTCATCCTGGCCGCGCCGGAGATGGGACACGACGAGCAGACCGCCAGCCAGCTGCGCGAACTGGTCGCCAAGGGCGCCTTGGGCGGCGGCGTGTGGGAAACCGGCGACTGCCGCAAGACCCACGAGGAGCTGTCGGGGCGCGGCGTGACGTTCCTGCAGGAGCCAGCGGAGCGGCCCTACGGGGTCGAAGCCGTGTTCCGCGACGACTCGGGCAACTGGTTCAGCCTGACCGAGCACACCTGAACCGCAGCCGGAACGGGCGCGCTCAGCGCCCGCCATACCTCGCGAGCACCTCGGCTTCCTGCTCTGCCGTGAACCCGTCTTCCAGCGGCGGCTCGCCGCGTTCGCGGTCCCAGGCGAGCACATCCGCGATGGTCACCCGCAACGGCGTCGCGGGCATCCCGGCGTCCCTGGCCCGCGCCGCGCTGCGCTGCTGTGTCGGCCAGACCGGCCGGATCAGCGGGAACATCGGCGGCGCTGTCTCGGCTGGCACCCGGACCAGCTCCACGCTGCTCCCGGCCACGTCGGCACACATCTGGATCAGCCCGCCGAGCGTCACCGGCTCGGCCGGGCCCACGGCGTGGAAGGCGCCCGGCCGGTCATCGGTCACCAGCTGCACGACCAGCCGGGCCAGGTCGCGGCTGTCGATGACCTGCACCGGCTGCGCCGGATCCGCCGGCACCGCGACACGACCGCCACGGGCGGCCCGTCGCGCCCAGTAGGTCAGGCCGCCCTGCCAGTCGTGCGGGCCGGCGACCTTGCCCGGTCGCACGATCGTGGCCTGGGTGCCGTAGCGCGCGACCACGTCGTCCTCGCACGCGACCTTGAGCCGCCCGTAGTTGTCGCCGGCCAGCAGCTCGGTGTCGCGCAACGGCTCGCGCCTCGGCCAGTCCTCGGTCGCGCCGGGCTGCAGTCCCTCGTGCCGGTAGACGGCGTGACTGGAGATGAACACGTACCGGCCGATGCGGTCCTCGACCGCGTCCATGACCTGCCGCACGTGCCGGGGAACGTAGCCGCTCACGTCGATCAGTGCGTCCCAGTGACCGCCGCCGAGCGCGGTGTAGTCGCCGGTGTCCCGGTCACCGGTGACCTGCCCGACACCCGGAAACAGATCAGCGCCGGTCTTGCCGCGGTTGAACAGGGTCAGCTCGGCACCCGACCGCAGTGCGTCCTCGGTGATCGCGCGCCCGACAAACGCGGTGCCGCCCAGGACGAGTATCCGCACCCCGGCCGGCCTAGGCCTCGTCGCTGTCGTCGAACACGCGGTCGAGCGACCGCTCGCGCAGCCAGTCCTCGACCGCGTCAGGGTCGGCTCGCAGCGGCTGACCGTCGTGCTCGCGCGTCGTGAAGGGTCGTTCGGCCAGCTGCCGGCTCGTCCGCGACGGCCTGCCCGTCTGCCAGTTCGCGAACCGGTGGCTCCCGAAGTAAGAAATGATCAGCAGGCCCACGATGATCACTACGCCCAGCGCGAACCAGCCGTCTGCGTAGTAGGCAACCGCTGCCGCGACCACCAAAATGATCATGAATAGGAACGTGCGTCCCCTCGGCCACTGCCCGCGCGCCCCTCGCGGCTCAGCAGAACTCATGACGCGTCTCCCGCCGATCAGGTAGGCCGCCACACTACGTCGTCGAGGAACGCCTCCACAACGTCCATGACCTGCCCGAGCACGGTAGCCGAAGCCGACAGCGGCCCAGGAACCGTCATGCTGTGATCCGCCCCTTCGACCTCGACGACATGCGGCGTGATCGAGCGGGCAACAGCTCCGTCCCACCAGGAGTCTGCGGTGCCGCCGGCCAGCAGAACGGGCGCACTGGCACGGCGCAGCCCGGCCACGGTCGGCTCGTCAGTCAGCAACGGGGTGAACCACACGGCCGCCAGGCCGCGGTCGGCCGCGAGCGGCGCAGCGAGCGTTCCCAGCGACTTGCCGAAGAGCACCGGCGAACTCGCGCCCGCAGCGGCCTCCACCTCCTCGAGCGCCGCCGCGACCCGAGTCGCCACGAACGAGTGACGGTTTGGCCAGTCAACCGGCGAGTTCCACGCGATGCCGTGCACGTGGCCACCGCGACGCCGCACGGCTAGCCCTGAGTACATCAGCAACGGAATGTCGACGGTGCTGACCCCGCCTGGAGCCAGCACCGCTGCCCGGCCAGTCGCCGCGTCGCCGGTCACGGCCCGATACTAAAGCGCGCGACCGTGCGGCGCCGGGGGGTTAAGGGGAAGAGTTAGTAGTGCTATGCGACGCTAAGTCTTCCTCTTGATGGCGACCCGGCCGTATTTCAGAGGAACTGCGTCACTTTTTCGACCGCGACGTCCGGCGGCGTCCACAGACCCAGCCGTCCCCTGGCAGGAACTGGCGAGTCGATGGGCGAGGGAAACTCAAGCACCCAGTGGTAGCAGCCGGTTTGTGCCCACCGGCTGGGTGAGTCGGTCAGGACGTCGGCGAGGAAGACAAAACCGATGATCGCTCCCCGTGCCTCGAAGGCGCCTCGCGGCTGCCCGAACGCCCCTGGATCCGCCATCGTCCACAGCACGGATTCAGAACCCCCGGGCTCGGCCGACTTGCCAGCGTGTATCAGCAGCGGTCCGCGATACGACGTCCACCAGCGGCGGTTCTCGACGTCTTTGCCGGCGTAGATCACCGCCCAGGCCCACGGCGGGCGCAGGGTCAGCGCCTTCACTTTCTGGGTCACGAACCCCGCCCGAGCAGCGGGATGCGCTTGACCAGGTCCGCGCGGCTGACGGCGGCAAGCTCAAACTCCCCGCTCGCAGCGGTCGCGTCTGGCGCGAGTTCCTGGCACATGCCGCACGCCGTGCACGCGCCGATATCAAACACCAGCGTGTCGCCCTCCCTTGCCAGCGCCCTGCTCGGGCAGATCACGACAAGCTCATCGGCCAGGCTGCGGGTAATCGCCTGCGGACGGAACGCAGGCGGGGTAGGCAAGGTGGCCGCCGACGGATCGGCTCGCTTGGGGTAACGCGTGGTGACGACACCGCGGTGTGCACCTCGCAGGAACCATAGCGGCACGGAAACTCACCCCCGCTTCGCTTCGTGACCAGTGACTGCAGGAGTCCAGTCCCGGTCACCGTTAGCACTAGTGGCTCTCATCCGTCACCTCTCCGGCGCCAGTACGGGGCAGCGGTCATCAGTAGCTCTGGATTAGGTGCACGATGTACGCGATGACGACGACCAGGAAGATATACAGCAGGTACACGTTGACGTCCCCAGACTGCAGCGGCCGCATAAGCCTGGCCAGCCACCTGACGGCCACCACCACCGGGTCGTACAGGTAGCGACGAAACACCGGCAGCACGTGGAAGTCGTAATGCACCGGACCCGACCGGCCGGCCGGGTCGTCCGATGCACGCTCGACGCGGACCTCAGGCTGGTACAGCCGGCCGAAGGTGACCTTGATCGGGTTGGCGAACGCGGCGCCGGTGTACTGCATGCGGGGCCTGAACCTGAGCATGCCGCCGTCCCACACCGGCACGGTGCGCACCCGCGCGCCGACCCGGCTGGCCCGTCCGACCAGGTAGATCGCCAGCGGGACCGCCGACACCGCCACCATGAACACCGCGAGATAGGTGGGCGAGAACGCGGCGAAGTCCACGTGAGCCGGGATGACAGTCAGCTTCCCCGGCAGCAGGACGGAGCGCAACTGCACCCCGGTCACCGACCGGGCAACCTTGTCGAGCGCGATCAGCACGAGCGGTGCGCCGATGCTCAGCGCCACACAGGCCACAGCGAGCAGGGCGGGGCCTGTTATCGGCTGCCCGGTCTCTTGCGCCCGTTCCGCGGCTCGACTGCGGGGCATGCCGAGGAATCCGATCCCGTAGGCGTGCGCGAACGCCATGACCGCGAGCCCGCCGGAGAGCGCCAGCGCGGCGCCGGCCACCACGAGCACCACTCCGGCCAGTGGCTGGATCCGGAAGCCCTGGAACAGTCCCTGGAAGATCAGCCACTCGCTGACGAAACCGTTGAGCGGCGGCAGGCCCGCGATCCCGAGCGTGCCGATCAACGTGATGACGGACGTTCGCGGCATCAGCCGGGCGAGCCCGCCGAGCCGGTCGAGGTCCCTGGTCCCGGTGGCGTGCTCGACGGCCCCCGCCTCCAGGAACAGCAGGGTCTTGTAGACGCCGTGATTGACCACGTGGTAAATCGCGGCCAGCAGCAGGAAAGCGCCGAGGGCCGGCTGATGGCCCGCGCGGAACATCATCGCCGCTCCGGTCGCGGTGAAGATGATCCCGATGTTCTCGACGCTGTGAAAGGCGAGCAGCCGCTTGAAGTCTTCTTCGATGACCGCGTACAGCACGCCAACAACCGCCGTTACCGAGCCCACCACGACGGTCAGCACGCCCCACCACATCGGCCCGCCGGCCAGCAACTGGAAGGCGAACAGCATCACCCCGTAGACACCGAGCTTGATGACCAGCCCGGACAGGAAGCCAGATCCGTCAGCCGGAGCGACCGGGTGCGCCTCGGGCAGCCAGATGTGCAGCGGGACCACGCCCGCCTTGAAGCCAAAGCCGACGAGCGCGAGCACGAAGATGCCGCTCCGCCAGTCGCCGGGGATCGAGTGACTGCGCGCGCCCATCGTCGCCAGGTCCAGCGTCCCGGTCTTCACCGACAAGATCGCGAACGCCGCGATTATCAGCGCGAATCCCAGCTCGCCGAGCGCGAGGAACAGGAAGCCGCCAGCCGTCACCCCCCGCCACTGGTGGTGCCGGAGGATCAGCAGGTAGCTGCACGCCGTCATCGACTCCCACGCCACGAGGAAGACGATCGCGTTGCCCGCCACCAGCACGCCAAGCGAGGCGAGCAGCGCCAGGTTGTAGGCACAGAGGTAGAACGCCGTGCCAGGACCAGCGCGGTGATAGCGGGGCGCAAACAGCCCGATGGCCAGCGCGATGAGGCCGAGCAGCACGATGAACGCGGCGGCCAGCGGGCTGAGGCGCAGCGTGAACGCGCCGACGAGATTCCCTGCGCCGATAGTCCGGCTGGCGACGTGACCCTGCAGCGCTATCAGGCTGCCGCCGCCCAGCGCGGCCACGCCGCCAAGAGCCGAGCTGCCAGCGCAGGCCACCAGCCCTGGTCTGGTCCTGGCCAGGCCCGCCAGACCGGCCGCGGCCAGCCAGCAGGCGGCGGCACACAACAGCAGGATCGCGCCCGCCCCGGTCACGTGATCACCCTGATTGAGTGCATGATCAGGTCATTGAGCCCGCTGGGTATCCAGACCCCGAGCACGAGAAGCAGCCCGAGACCGGCGGCGAGCGGTGTGGCGCGCGCACGTCGCGACGAGGCGGCCAGCCTCGTCGCGCCGTCCGGGCGCGATCCGAAAACCATCCCCATCGTCGTGCGCGCGAATGCGAGGAAAGCGATCACGAGCAGGGCGAGCAGGACGAAGCCGAGCCAGCTAGCCTGCCCGGCGAAGCTCGCCCGCACAATGGTGAATTCCGAGAGGAATACCCCGAACGGCGGCGAGCCGAGGATGGCCAGCGACCCGAGCATCAGCGCCAGGCCGGTCACCGGAGCCAGCTGCAGCACCCCGCGTACCTCGCTGACGTTCCGGGTCCGGTACTGGAGCACGACGTCACCGCTGGTCAGGAACAGCACGGTCTTCCCGATCGCGTGGTTGAGCACCAGCAGCAGCGCGCCGTAGATCCCGATCGCGCCACCGAACCCGAGGCCGATCGCGATCAGGCCCATGTGCTCGATCGAGGAGTACGCGAACAGGCGTTTGAAGTTCTCGCACTCGATCATGAACAGCGCCCCGACCAGGACGGAAGCAAAGCCGAAGATCAGCAGAACGTCGTTGGCGTAGCGCCCGAGCTCGACCGCGGTCAGCGCCTGGAACCGGATGATCGCGTACATCCCGGTGTTCAGCAGTGCCGCCGACAGCATCGCGCTCGCCGGGCTTGGCGCCTCGGAGTGAGCGTCAGGCAGCCAGGTATGCATGGGCGCGAGGCCGACCTTTGTCCCGTAGCCGACCAGTACCAGCAGGAAGGCGAACCGGAGACTTGGCGCCTGGAGGGCGTGCGCGTGCGCGAACAGCGTGGGCCAGGTGAGCCGCTGATCAGCCGAGATGCGCAGGGCGATCGCCGAATAGTAGACGAAGAGGGTTCCGACCAGTGCGATCGTCACCCCGAACGAGCTGATGATCACGTATTTCCACGCGGCTTCGAGTGAGGTCGCGCGGGCTTCGAGCGCGACCAATACGGCGCTGGCCAGGGTGGACGCCTCGACCAGCACCCACAGCAGGCCGAGGTTGCCGGTCTGCAGGGCCGCCAGCATCAGCGCGGCGAAGAGCGCGAAGAACGTGCCGTACAGGCGTACCTGGAGCGGGCTCAGCTCGCCGCGCTCTTCTTCGGCTGTCAGGTAGGACAGTGAGCCGAGGCCCGCCAGAGTGACCACGAGCGCGACGGTGACCACGAAGAATGCCGACAGAGAGTCGACGTAGACGAACCCGCCCAACAGCTTGAGCGGCCGCCCCGAGACGATGTGCACGGCCAGCACGATCGCGGCCGCCAGTGACCCGGCACCGCCTGCCGCGGTCGCGATCCCGGTCCCTCGCGCCCGTGTGCCGGTCCAGGGTGCTACGGCGCCTGCGAGTGGCAGCGCCCAGGTGAGGATCGACAGGGTCAGCGTCATCCCCTCAACCTCCGCAGATCGCCGGCGGTCGCCGAGGCCAGCCGCTGCGCGAGCCCGGAAACCAGCGCGAGCATGATCAGTACCCCGGCGACGAGGTCGAGGAAGATCCCTGCCTCAACGATGAACGGGAACGTGGCCACGAGCGTGATCGCGCCGAGAAATACGCCGTTCTCGACTATCAGCCAGCCGAGCAGCTGTGCGATCGTGTGCCGCCGGACGACCATGCACAGGCCGCCGAGCAGAACTACCGCCATCGCTAGTGGCACCGCTGCTGTGTCGAGCAGCCTGCCGGGCAGCGTGGAGGGGCGCATGGCGAAGTAGGCGAGGCCCGTCAGCCCGGCACCGATGATCAGCGACGTGGACAGACCCAGGGTGATCGCCGCATCGCGCTTGAGGCTCAGTCGGGCAACCAGGTAACGGCGGGTCGCCACCGGGATGCCCACGCCCTTGATCAGCAGGGTCAGCACGGCCAGCACCCAGAGCGCCGGGCTGTCCAGGGCCGCGGCGACGATCGCCGCGGCGGCGGACAGCAGCACCGACTGCAGCGCGTAGTAGCTGAGATAGCGTTCGAACAGCTTCGACCCGAGGCAGGCGAACGCGCACAACAGGATCAGGACCGACGCGAGGTTGAGCAAGATGGTGTCCGCGGAGTTCGCCGGCGTCATCTGGTCACGTCCTGATCACGTAGCCGGTAATGATGCCGATCAGGGCCAGCAGGAACGAGCCGCCCAGGTATTCGGCTATGCGGAAGAACCGCAGCTTGGCGAACGAGCTGTCGATGATCACGATCAGGACCCCGCACACCGCTAGCTTTCCGGCCAGCGCGCCGATGCCTTGCAGCCCGCCCAGGATCGTCTCCGCGTTGCCGAGCCCCCACGGCAGCACGAAGACGTTCATGAAAATCGAAGACAGCAGGAAGAGCTTCATCCAGCTTCCCCACTTCACCAGCGCGTACTCGCGGCCCGAATACTCCAGGACCCGGCTCTCCTCGATCATTGAGATCTCAGTCGTGCCGCCGTGGCTGTCGATCGGGATCCGCCCGTTCTCCGCTAGGACGATCATGAAGAACGCGACCAGGCCGAGCAGGTGCGTGGGCAGCGTGTAGGCCGACAAGGAACGCGCGACGGCGTGATTCTCCAAGTACGGGTTGTCCGAGTTCGAAAGCGCTGCCACCGTGAAGAACACCAGGATCAGCGAGGGCTCGGCCAGGCTGCCGACCCAGGTCGTGCGGCTGGCACCAAGGCCGCCGACCGGGCTGGCCGTGTCCATAGCGGCCAGCGTGATCGAGAAGCTCGCGAGCATCAGCACGAATGCGCCGCCGATCAGGTCGGCGAGGAAAGCAAGCGGCAGGGGCTCGTCAGTGATGATCGGGACGATCGCGGAAACCGTCAGGTAGCAGCTGAACGCGACAAAGGGCGCTACCCGGAAGATCCACGTCGCGTGTTCTGAGATCGCGCTTTCCTTGCCGAGCAGCTTGGCAAGGTCACGGTAGGGCTGGAAGATGCTCGGCCCGCGCTTCGACTGGACCAATGCCTCTGCCCGCGCCAGGAAACCCGCGTAGAGGGGAGCAAGGAACAGGACCGTGGCGCTCTGGATCACTTGCAGGGCGATGGCTGTCACGGCAGGCCTCTTCCACCGTCGGTGTAGAAGCCATCAGCCTCGCCGACATCGCCTCGGCCAGGCTCGTGCGAGCTTCATCGCATAGTGATAATTATCACAGTAGCAGGCCGGCCGGGGGCGAAAGTCTGGCGAGGAGCCGTCGATGGCGAAACTGAACCTGGCGCCCGTTCCCCTCGTAGCGGAGCACAACGCAGCGGCGGTGATGCGCGACGGAACCGTCCTGCGTGCGGACGTCTACCGGCCTGCCGACAGCGGGCCGTTCCCCGCGCTGCTGGTGCGCACACCGTATGGCGAGCCGATGGTCCGCGCCGCGCCGGTGCTGCCCGCGATCGAGGCCGGGTTCGCCGTCGTGCTCCAGCACTGCCGTGGCACCGGCGCCTCAGACGGCGACTTCACCCCGTTCGAGAGCGAGGCCGAGGACGGCGTCGACACGATCGGGTGGTGCGCCCGGCAGGACTGGTGCGACGGCCGGGTCGGCATGTGGGGCATGTCCTACCTCGGCATGGTGCAGTTCGCGGCTGCGGTGCACGCGCCGGCGGCGCTCAGGTGCCTGCTGCCGATCGTCACGCCGGCCGACTACTACGGCGGCCTGGCCTACCGGCAGGGCGCTGTCCAGCTCGGCCAGCTGCTCGGCTGGCACACACTGAAGTCCGCGCAGCAGCTCCTGTACCGGGCCGTCGCCGGCGAGGACATCTCGGCCGACATGCGCACGCTGCTGGCGCACCTGGCCGACGTGCCGGCGGCCTACCGTCACCTGCCGCTGCGGGAGATGCCAGCGGTCAGCGCCATCTTGCCGTCCTGGCAGCGCTGGCTCGATCACGAGCAGCTCGACGGCTACTGGACCAGCCTGCGCTACACCGCCGGGCGGGGCCAGATCACCACCCCAGCGCTGCACGTCGGTGGCTGGTTCGACCTCTTCCTCGGCGGCACCCTGGACAACTACGTGACGCTGCGGCGGTCCGCCGCGACGCAGCGGGCCCGCAGCAACCAGGCTCTGGTCATCGGCCCGTGGACGCACGGCGACCAGACCGGCGCGGCCGGCGAGCTGCACTTCGGCCCGGACGCGGCAGCGCAGGCGATCGGCCTGGAGCAGCAGCAGATCGCGTTCCTGCGCCGGCACGTGGCTGGCGACGAAGGGGAACGCGACATTCCTCCGGTCCGGCTGTTCGTGATGGGGGACAACGTCTGGCGCAACGAGGACGACTGGCCGCTCCCCCGCACCCAGTGGACGCGCTGGTACCTGCATTCCGGCGGGACACTGTCGCCCGAACTGCCGTCGGAAAACGCAGCGACCTCGCGGTATAACTACGACCCGGCTGACCCGGTGCCGACGGCAGGCGGGCTCACCCTGATGGCGAACGACCCGGACGGCGGCCTCAGCTGGATGGCAGGCCCGCGCGACCAGCGGTCGGTTGAAACACGGCCGGACGTGCTGACGTTCACGAGCTCGGTGCTCACCGCCGACGTCGAGGTGACCGGGCCGCTCAGCGTGACCCTGCACGCCGCGACCTCCGCGGCCGACACCGACTTCACCGCCAAGCTCGTCGACGTGTGGCCGGACGGCCGGGCGATGGGCATCGCCGACGGGATCATCCGAGCCCGCTACCGGGACGGCACCGGCCAGCCGGCCCCGATCACGCCCGGCGCGATCTACGAGTACACGATCGACCTGGTGGCGACCAGCCAGGTGTTCAAGGCGGGGCACCGGCTGCGGGTCGACGTGTCCAGCTCGAACTTCCCCTGCTTTGACCGGAACCCGGGCAACGGCGCGCCAGCGGCGACCGCCACCGAGCGCGACTTCGTCGTGGCGGACCAGGCGATCCGCCACGACGCGGCACACCCTTCATTTATCACGCTGCCCCTCATCCCCCGCTAGCAGATCATGAGCCGCTGAGGATCAGGGGCTGATCGCCGAGCGTGGCCGACAGGTAGGTGCCGAACAGCCAGACGTCGCCGGCGCTGCTCGACGCCGAGCCGATCGTTTCCTCCGTGTCTGCCGGAAGCGGGCTCGCCGAGATCGTGAAGGCCGAGCCGTTCCAGTTGGCCAGCAGCAGCGGAGTGGCCGGGCTGCCAGTGTTGCTGAAGACCCAGACGTCGGAGGCCGACTGCGCGGTGACGGCGTTCAGGCCGTAGCCCGAGATACTGGACGGCAGCGTGATCGTTTGCCACGACGTCCCGTTGAAGTGCTCGAGAATACCGCCGATGGTGCCGGTGGTTGTGGCTCCGGACACCCACACGTCGGTCGGCGACACCGCCGACACGCTTTGCAGGTCGGGCGTGCCGGTCGGCAGCGTGGTGCTGGTCCAGGACGTCCCGTTGTAGTGGGTCACCATGTCATCCCGGCTGACGCCCCAGATGTCGTCGGGCCCGTCCGCGCTCACCCGGAGGGCCGGGACGGCGCCGGAAACGACCGACCAAGCGGTCCCGTTCCAGTGCAGGACGGAGAAGGCGGCGAACGCGTAGGCGTTGGTCGTGCTGAAGTCGAGTACGGCGTACAGTTCGCCTTCGTTGGGCCCGGTGACGGCCGACCACGCCGTGCCGTTCCAGTGTTCGTACAGCGAGTCGTGAGTCTTCCCGAGACTCTGCTCTCCGACGGCCCATGCGTCGCTCGTGCTGCTGGCCGCCACGGATTCAAACACCCAGTCCGGGGTGCTGCCCGATGGCGTGGGGGTAGCCACCGACGACCAGGTCGTGCCGTTCCAGTTAAGCGCGAGCGGAATTGTGCCCACACTGGAACTCGTGGTGTCGCCGACTGCCCAGGCGCTGGTGCCGGACAGGGCGAACGACCCGTTGAGGTAGTTCTGGCTGCCGGCCGCCAAGCCCGACGGCGTGACCTGCGTAAAGCTGGTCGCCGCGGACGCCTGGGCGGTAGCAAGGCCTAGCAGCCCGGCCGTGACGCCGGCCAGCATGCACCATCGTGCGACGCGTGTCATGAAGGGTTCCCTCCCTGGGATGTGAAGAGCACAGACTGCCAATCACATCGCGTTCTCACCAACGGCTGCCTGAAACGGGCGGGCTGCAGGCGTTAAATCTTTCGGACATCGCCGTAACTTGCTTTGAACGTAACCCGCTGAGCCATTCATGACTAGCTGTGAGTGGCTGCACTCCATGATCGTGGAAACCTTGCATCGCCGGCGCTGTAAAAGTTTCCACGATCATGGAGCAGCGGCCACACGCCGAGGCTCAGGCGGTCGCCGGGAGCCAGCCCCACGGGTGCGTGCCCCAGCCGGGAGCGTAGAGCTCCCCGGCCCTGATCGTCTGCACCGGAACCAGGCCGTAGCCGCCGCCGAACGCCTGCCCCGTGGTATCGGTGAACGTGAAGTCCCCGTCGACGACGTCGATGATGGTCAGGTCGGCCTCCCGGCCGACCGCTATCGCCCCGGCCTGGTCCGCCAGGCCGATCGCCGCGGCCGAGTTCGCCGTGGTCATCCGCACCACGTCGGCCAGGGTGTAGCCGACCGCCAG
>JASIGS010000195.1 GCA_030052355.1 Streptosporangiaceae bacterium
GGTCAGGGCGGACTGCGCGGCGTACGGGCGGCCTACCGGGACTGGCCGCTGCTCGCCGTCCTGCTCGACAACGCCGAGATGAGCCTGGCCAAGACGAACCGGCGCATCGCTGCCCGTTACCTGGCGCTCGGCGAGCGCGACGGCCTGGCCAGCCAGGTGCTGGCGGAGTACGACCTGACCAGGCGCCTGGTACTGGAGGTCACCGGTCACGACAGGCTGCTGGCAGCCAGGCCGGTGCTGTCCCGTGCGGTAACGCTCCGTGACCCCTACGTCGATGCGCTGTCCCATCTGCAGCTCAGGGCGCTGGCTGAGGTGCGAGCCTGCGCCGATCCGGCCCAGCGCGCCGCCCTGGAGAGATTCCTGCTGCTGACGGTGAACGGCGTCGCCGCCGGGCTGCAGAACACCGGCTGAGCCACCACGCGGGAAGCATGCGGCCGGCTGGGCTGTTGACATCAGGCATGCGAGTGGAGATCTGGTCTGACGTCGTGTGCCCCTGGTGCTACCTCGGAAAGAGGCGATTCGAGCGTGCCCTCGAGTCGTTCGGCCACCGTGACGAGGTCGAGGTGACTTACCGCTCGTTCGAGCTTGACCCGGCCGCCCGGCCCGGCGTCACCACGCCCACCGTCCAGGTGCTGGCCAGTAAGTACGGCATGAGCGCGCAGCAGGCCGCCGACGCGCAGCGGCAAATGGAGCAGCGGGCTGCCGCGGATGGCCTCACCTTCCGCATGGACGGCCTGCGCAGCGGCAACACCCGCGACGCGCACCGGCTGATCCAGCTGGCCAAGGCGCATGGCCGGCAGGCCGAGATGGTGGAGCGGCTGCACCGGGCCTACTTCACCGATCAGGAATCGATCTTTGACCACGCCAGCCTGATCAGCCTGGCCGCCGACGCCGGCCTCGACCCAGCGCAGGCCAGCAAGGTGCTGGAGAGCGACTCCTACGCCGACGAGGTCGACACCGACGAACAGATGGCGGCTTCCCTGGGCGCGACGGGCGTGCCGCTGTTCGTCATCGACCGCAAGTACGGCTTCTCCGGCGCGCAGCCGGCGGACGCGATCGAGCAGGTCCTCGAGCGGGTCTGGGCCGAGTCAGCCGGGGCTGGGGATGTCCCTGAGGGGGTCTAACCCTAACTGTCGGCCCGGGCCGACGAGCCCGGTCTCATAGGCGACAACGACCGCCTGCACGCGGTCGCGCAGCCTGAGTTTGGCCAGGATCCTGGCGACGTGGGTCTTGATCGTCGCCTCGCTGAGCACGAGATGGTCGGCCAGTTCGGAGTTGCTCATGCCCGTGGCCAGCAGCCGCAGCACCTCAAGCTCCCGCGGGGTGAGCTCGGAGAGGTCGGCGTGCAGCGCTGGCCGGTCGGCTGCCTGCGGCGCGAACCGCTCGATGAGGCGCCGCGTGATCGACGGCGCGAGCAGCGCGTCGCCGGCCCTGACCATCCTGATCGCGGCCACCAGCTGCTCGGGCGATACGTCCTTGAGCAGGAAGCCGCTCGCGCCGGCGGTGAGCGCGGCGTAGACGTACTGGTCGAGGTCGAAGGTCGTGAGGATGATGACCCGGCAGCCGCTGGCGCCGGGCGCGGCCAGGATGCGCCGCGTCGCCTCGAGGCCGTCCATCTCCGGCATCCGGATGTCCATGAGGGCCACGTCCGGCCGGTGCTTGAGCACCGCCGCGACGGCTTGGGCACCGTCAGCGGCCTCGGCCGCCACGCTGATCCCGGCCGCTTCGAGGATCATGCTGAACCCGCTCCGGACCAGTGCCTGGTCGTCGGCGATGACCACCCGTGGCGATTCGCCATTCTCGCTCACCTGGCGTCAGCCGCCAGCCGGGCAAGTGCAGCCAGAGCTTCTTCCGGGGCCGGCTCCGGTGCATGGCCACCGATCACCGCGTCCACCGGGAAACGGGCACGGACCCGCCATCCCCCGCCTGGTCGCGGCCCGGCGTGAAGTTCCCCGCTGTAAAGGGATATCCGCTCCTGCAGGCCGATGAGGCCACGGCCGTTGCCGGCCGGAATCGCCGGGACGGGGATCGGACTCGAGCCCGGGGCGTTGGCGACGTCCACGGTCAGTGCGGACTCACCGTAGTCGATTCGGACGGTGGTCGGGGCCTCGCCTGCGTGCTTGAGCACGTTGGTGAGCGCCTCCTGCACCACCCGGAAAGCAGCCAGGTCCAAGCCCGGTGGCAGGTCGTACCGTCGCTCGCTGACGTCCAGCCGGACCGGCAGCCCGGCTGCCGCGACCCGTTCGAGCAGCGGCTGAAGCTGCTGCAGTCCAGGCTGTGGCCGCAGGTCCTGCTCGGCCAGCGAGCCGCCACCGGCCGGCCCGGCCGGGCTGAGCAGGCCGAGCAGATGACGCAGTTCCGTCATGGCCGCGCGGCCGCTGGCCTCAACGGCGAGCAGCGCGTTCCTTGCCTTGCCCGGGGACTCGCTCAGCACCTGCCTGGCGGCGCCGGCCTGCACGATCATCACGCTGACGTTGTGGGTGACCACGTCGTGCAGCTCGCTGGCGATGCGCGCCCGCTCCGCTTCAAGGGCACGCTGAGTCTCGGCCGCGTGCTCGGCCTGCATCCGCCGGATCCGGTCGCCGGCATACATCACCGCGCCCACGACGGCGATCGACACCAGGGACACCAGCACGAGCACCCCGCCGGCGCGCGCCGCGACCGGACCGGCGACGTTCCGCAGGCCGGCCAGGGGCGCGCCTGGGCCGCACGCGAACGGAACGGCTTTGTACCTGAGGCAGATCAACGAAGTGATCGGCTGCGACCAGAACACGACCGCAACGAGCAAGCCCGCGGGCGTCAGCGTGAGCAGCGCGGCACCGCGGAACCGGCTGTGCATGGCTGCGGAGTAGCCCGCGAAGATCAGGGCAAGGAAGATCACGTCCGACGGCCGGCTCTTGGTGGCAACCGCCAGCACCAGCACGAAGAGGAAAGCCGCCAGCGGGTACCGGCGCCGGAAAGCAAGCGCCAGCAACATGAGGGCCGCGACGACCAGGCCGGCGCCCGCGCTCCCGTAGATCTTGGAAATCAGCGTCGCCGCGGCGAACATGGCTGCGATCAGGACGTCGATGGCCACTGCTCGCTGGGACAGCCGGGTAGGCGGCTCTGAGGAGCGGGCGAAGGCTACCAGCTGGCGCAGCCAGCCCGGTGCCTTCACGGCCTGGTCCTCGGTCATGACCCCATTGTCGTCCTATCGCGCAAGCCTGCCGTCCGCTGCACAGAGTAGCCGCATCCATCGGAAGGATGACCGGTCAACGGCACGCACATTCCACGGTGCCGCGGTTGCATACCACGGCGGACGCCGGCAGCCGCCCGTTCCCCCTACGTTGCGGGTCATGGAAGCTCTCATACAGCTCAGCGGCGTCACCAAGCGCTACGACCACGGCGGCGCGCCCGCCCTGGACGACGTCACCCTGACCGTCGCCCCCGGTGAGGCGGTGGCGGTCATGGGTCCCTCAGGAAGCGGAAAGTCGACACTGCTCAACATGATCGCTGGCCTGGACCGGCCCACGTCCGGCAGCGTCATGGTGGCCGGGCAGCGGATAGACACGCTGGGCGAGACCGGCGTGGCCAAGTTCCGGCGGCGGGAGATCGGCATGATCTTCCAGTTCTTCAACCTGCTCGACGACCTGACGGTTGCCGACAACGTGATGCTGCCCGCCCAGCTGGCCGGCCAGCGGACGGCCGCTGCGCGGGCCAGGACTGGCGAACTGCTCACCGCCCTGCGGATCGAGCAGCACCGCAATGCCTACCCGGCCCGGCTGTCGGGCGGCGAGCGGCAGCGGGTGGCGATCGCGCGCGCCCTGGTGAACCGGCCAGCCCTGCTGCTGGCCGACGAGCCGACCGGTGCGCTGGACACCGCCACCGGCGAGGAGATCGGCGAGCTGCTGCTCGACCTGAACTCCTCCGGCCAGACCATGGTGCTCGTCACGCACAATCCTGACCTGGCCGCCCGGTACGCGGGCCGGACCGTCCAGCTGCTCGACGGCCGGGTCGCCAGCGACGTGACCGCGGAGGCACTGTCATGAGATCCGGACCCGTCACCCGCGCGATGCGGGGCGGCCTGACCCGCCGGCGGGTGCAGACCATCGTGATCGGCCTGGTGGTGCTCATCTCCACCGGTGCTTCGGTGCTGGCGCTGGCCCTGGTGGTCGACTCCAGCGCGCCGTTCGACCACGCCTTCGCCGCGCAGCACGGCGCGGACGTGGTCGCCACGATCGACGCCGGCAAGGTCACCGACGCGCAACTGGCTGCGACCGGGCACCTGGCGGGCGTCACCGCCGCGGCCGGCCCGTTCACCGACGTAACCGTCACGCCCACCGTGGACGGGCAGGCCGGCAATTGCAACTCGCCGGGTCCGTGCTTCGGACCCGGGCCGCTCGGGCCCACGACCCTGACCGGGCGCGCGTCGACCGGCGGCCCGGTGGACGACCTGACGTTGCAGTCCGGCCACTGGGCAAGCCAGCCGGGTCAGGTGGTAATGGACTCCAGCGGCCAAGGTCCGCAGGTCGGAAT
>JASIGS010000196.1 GCA_030052355.1 Streptosporangiaceae bacterium
GCCTGTCGAGATCTTCGGGATCGCCAGGTTTGAGGCTATGAACTGGGCCTGAGTCCCCTTGCCCGCACCGGGGGGCCCGACGAGGACTACTCGCACTACCGCAGGAAGCCCTCGTAGTTACGCTGCTGCAGCTGGCTCTCTATTTGCTTGACGGTATCCAGGCCGACGCCGACCATGATCAGGATGCTGGTGCCGCCGAGGGCAAACTGCTGGGTGGCGCCCACCAGCCCGATGGCGATCACCGGGATCAGCGCGACCAGCCCCAGGTAGAGCGACCCGGCAGCGGTGAGCCGGCTCAGCACGTACTGGAGGTAGCCCGCGGTCGGCCCGCCAGGCCGGATGCCGGGGATGAAGCCGCCGCTCTTCTTCATGTTGTCGGCGACCTCGGGCGGGTTGAACGTGATCGACACGTAGAAGTACGTGAAGAAGATGATCAGGACAAAGTACGAGATCGCGTACGCGGGATGGTCGCTGAAGATCAGGTTCTGCTCAACCCAGTAGCCCCAGGTGCCTAGTTTCGCGTTCTCGCCGCCGCCGAACAGGTCAGCGGCCAGCTGCGGGATATAGAGCAGCGACGTGGCGAAGATGACCGGGATGACACCAGCCTGGTTGACCTTGAGCGGGATATACGTCGACGTCCCGCCGTACATTTTTCGCCCGACCATGCGTTTGGCGTACTGGATCGGGATGCGCCGCTGAGCCTGCTCCATCAGCGCGATGAACGCGATGATCACGATGGTCATGGCCAGGACGATCAGGAACACCAGCGCGTGCTTGGTCTCGTAGATCTCCTGCAGCTGGCCGGGGATCACCGCGATGACCTGGGTGAAGATCATCACCGACATGCCGTTGCCGACGCCGCGGTCGGTGATCAGCTCGCCCAGCCACATGATGACCGCGGTGCCCGCCGTCATGATGATGACCATGGTGGCGATCTTGAACACCGACGTGTTCGGGATCAGGTTCTCGGTGCAGCCAGGGATGAGGTCGCCGTTGCGGGCGAGGGCGATGATGCCCGTCGACTGGAGGATCGCCAGGCCGATGGTCAGGTACCGGGTGTACTGGGTGATCTTCGCCTGGCCGGTCTGGCCCTCCTTGCGCAGCGTCTCGAGCCGCGGGATGACCACGGCGAGCAACTGCAGGATGATGCTCGCGGTGATGTACGGCATGATGCCGAGCGCGAACACCGTCAGCTTGGTGAGCGATCCGCCGCTGAACAGGTTGAGTATCTGGAAGTAGCCGGCGCTCTTAGATGAGGCGCCCTCGCAGAACCGGACCGCCGACTCGGATACGCCCGGCGTCGGAAGCTGCGAGCCGAGCCGGAACACGGCGATGATGAAGACGGAGAAGAGTAGCTTCTTGCGCAGGTCAGGTGTCCGGAAAGCCCGGATAAACGCGGTCAGCATGCGCCGTCCCCTACTCGATCGCCCAACGTCATCTGCCGCTCCCGTCCAGGGACAGCACTGCCCATGGCAAGCTGGCCCGCTGCCGGGCACTGTGCACGCCGAAGTCTAACCCGCCGGGCAGACTACGGCAGCCACGCAGCAGCACGCCGCCTGCCGCGCGCAGGCCCGGGCTAGCAGAATTTAAGCTAGCCAAGCCCAAGCTGAGGGCGGCTATCATCTTACAGTTTGGTAACAGTACCGCCGGCCGCGGTGATCTTGTCGCGCGCTGACGCGGAGAACGCGTGCGCGCGAACGTGCAGCGCCGCGGTGACCTCGCCCTCGCCGAGCACCTTGACCAGCTCGCCGGGCCGGACAGCGCCCCTGGCGGTCATGCCTTCGGGGCTGACCTCGCCGCCTTCGGGGAACAACTCGGCCAGCCTGCCCACGTTGACCACCTGATAGCTGGTCTTGAACTGCGCGTTCGAGAAGCCCTTCAGCTTCGGCAGCCGGCGGTGCAGTGGCATCTGACCGCCCTCGAACGCGGGCGAGATCTGCGTCCGCGCCTTGCTGCCCTTGGTGCCGCGGCCGGCGGTCTTGCCCTTGGACGCCTCACCGCGGCCAACGCGCGTGCGCGCGGTGTGCGCGCCGGGTGCCGGCCGCAGATGGTGCAGCTTCAGCCCGCGGCCAGTGTTCTCGGCAGGGCTTGGGGTGTCTGCCATCGTCAGTCGACCTCCTCCACGGTGACCAGATGGCGCACCGTCTGAATCATGCCGCGGATCTCCGGCCGGTCCTGTTTGACGACCACGTCGCCAACGTGGTGCAGGCCGAGGGACCGCAGCGAGTTGCGCTGGTCGGAGTTGCCCCCGATCTTCGACTTAACCTGTGTGACCTTCAGCTGTGCCATGCCAGGAACCCAGTTCACTCGTCGTCTGCCGCGCCCGGGGCGGACGCGGTGGTGTCCGGAACGCCTGCGGCGACGCCAGCGCCGCTGCTAACGCCGTTGCTCGCCGAGGCACTCGCAGCGCGGGCCCGCAGCATGGCCGCCGGGGCGACGTGCTCGAGCGGCAGGCCACGGCGGGCCGCGATCTCCTCCGGCCGGTTCAGGCTCTTCAGCGCCGCCACCGTAGCGTGCACCACGTTGATCGGGTTCGACGAACCCAGGGACCGCGACAGCACGTCGTGTATGCCCGCGCACTCCAGCACGGCCCGCACCGGGCCGCCCGCGATCACGCCGGTACCTGGGCTGGCCGGCTTCAGCAGCACCACTCCGGCCGACTCCTCGCCCTGCACGGTGTGCGGGATGGTTCCGGCGATCCTGGGCACCCGGAAGAAGGCCTTCTTGGCCGCCTCGACGCCCTTGGCGATGGCCGCGGGCACCTCCTTGGCCTTGCCGTAGCCGACGCCGACCATGCCATTGCCGTCACCGACGACGACAAGCGCGGTGAAGCTGAACCGCCGCCCGCCCTGCACGACCTTGGCCACCCGGTTGATGGTGACCACGCGCTCGGTGTAGGCGGTGCCCTTCTCGGCCCCGGCCCCGCGGCGGTCGTCGCGGCGCTCGCGCCGCTCGCCACCTCCGGCGCCGCGCCGCGGTGTTGCTGCCATCAGACGTTCCTCTTCTGTCGTTGCGTAGGAAGTTCGTAACCGGTCATCTAAACCGCCAGCCCCGCCTCACGGGCGCCGTCCGCCAGCGCGGCGACCCGCCCGTGATAGGCGTAACCACCGCGGTCGAACACCGCCGACGCGATGCCGGCCTGCGCCGCCCGCTGCGCCAGCAGCGCACCTACCTGCTTGGCCTTGGCCGTCTTGTCCCCCGCGGTGCCGCGGATCGACTCCTCCAGGGTAGAGGCGGACGCCAGGGTGTTCCCCGCAGTGTCGTCGATCAGCTGGGCGAACGTGTTCCGCGCTGAGCGGGTGACGACGAGCCGCGGCCGGACGGCGCTGCCTTCGATCTTCTTGCGGACGCGCAGGTGCCGCCGCTGCCGCGCGGCGATGCGCGGCGCGGTCCGCCCCGTGATCCGGGTGTGCGCCCTCGTCCTGGTGCCCGACGACATGTCTTACTTACCAGCCTTCCCGACCTTGCGGCGGATCTGCTCGCCTTGGTAGCGGACGCCCTTGCCCTTGTACGGGTCGGGCTTGCGTAGCTTGCGGATGTTGGCCGCGACTTCGCCCACCTGCTGCTTGTCGATGCCCTCGACCACGAACCTGGTCGGGGTCTCGACGCGGAACGTGATGCCATCGGGCGCGGTCACCGGCACCGGGTGGCTGAAGCCCAGGGCGAACTCCAGGTCTTTGCCCTTGGCCTGGACGCGGTACCCGACCCCGACGATCTCCATCGTCTTGCGGTAGCCCTCGGTCACCCCGGTGACCATGTTGGCGATGAGCGACCGGGACAGGCCGTGCAGGGCACGGATCTCGCCCTCGTCGTTCGGCCTGGTCACGTTGATGACGCCGTCCGTCGCCGCCACCTCGATGGGCGGCGTTACCTGCATGCTCAGCTCGCCCTTCGGCCCCCTGACGCGAACGTCGCGGCCGTCGATGGTGACGTCGACGCCGCTCGGGACGACGATCGGCATGCGTCCGATTCGTGACATCGCTAGTTTCCCCTACCAGACGTAGGCGAGGACTTCCCCGCCCACGCCGCTCTTCTTCGCCTGCTTGTCGGTCATCAGGCCGGAGGACGTCGAGATGATCGCCACGCCGAGCCCGCCGAGTACCCGCGGCAGGTTGTCCTTGCGCGCGTACACCCGGAGGCCGGGCTTGGAGACGCGCTTGAGCCCGGCGATCGAGCGCTCGCGCGTCGGCCCGAACTTCAGCGCGATCACCAGGTTCTTGCCGACCTCGGCGTCCTCCACGCGCCAGCTCGCGATGTAGCCCTCTTGCTGCAGGATCTCGGCGATGTGCACCTTGATCCTGGAGGACGGCATGCTCACTGTGTCGTGGTAGGCCGAGTTGGCGTTGCGCAGACGGGTCAGCATGTCTGCGACCGGGTCGGTCATGGTCATGGCCTGAATTCCCTTACCAGCTGGACTTGGTGATGCCTGGCAGCTCGCCGCGGTGCGCCATCGACCGGAAACAGATCCGGCACAGGCCGAACCTGCGGTAGACGGCGCGCGGCCGGCCGCACCTCGTACACCGGGTGTACGCCCGCACGGCGTACTTCGGCTTACGGTTCGCCTTGGCGATGAGGCTCTTCTTCGCCACTGCTCAGTTCTCCTTGAACGGGAAGCCGAGCCGCCGCAGCAGCGAGCGGCCCTCTTCGTCGGTGGTCGCGGACGTGACGACGGTCACGTCCATGCCGCGCTGCCTGTCCACTTGATCGGGGTTGATCTCGTGGAACATCAGCTGCTCGTTCAGGCCGAAGGTGTAGTTCCCCCGGCCGTCGAACTGCCGGTCCGACAGCCCGCGGAAGTCGCGGATGCGCGGCAGCGCGATGGACAGCAGCCGGTCGCAGAACTCCCACATCCGGTCGCCGCGCAGCGTCACGTGCGCGCCGATCGGCATGCCCTCGCGCAGCTTGAACTGGGCGATCGACTTGCGGGCGCGGGCGACGGCCGGCTTCTGCCCGCTGATGGCCGTCAGGTCGCGGACCGCGCCCTCGATCAGCTTGGCGTCGCGTGCCGCCTCGCCCACGCCCATGTTGACGACGATCTTGGTGACCGTCGGCACCTGCATGACGTTCGCGTACCCGAACTCCTCGCGCATGGCGGGCGCGATCTCGGCCCGGTAACGCTCCCTCAGCCGGGGAGGAACGCGCGCTTCCTGCGTCGCAGCCGCTTCCCCGCCACCGTTGGCAGGCTGCTCAGCTACGTCAGCGGCCGGCCCGCGGCGTCCCGACCCTGCTGAGCCGCCCGAGTTCCTGGTCTTTGTCGTCGGTGGCATCAGATGTCCTTACCGCTGGCCCGGGAAACCCTGACCTTGCCCTTGTCCGCGTCGAACCGGTACCCGGCCCTGGCGGGGCTCTTGGAGTCCGGGTCGATCAGCTGGACGTTGCTCACGTGGATCAGGGCCTCCTGATGCACGATGCCGCCTTCCTTGTAGCTGCGGCTGGTGCCCTGCCCGCCCTGATAGTTGACCTTCTTGTTCTTCGCGATCATGTTCACGCCCTGGACGAGCACCATCTGCTTATCCGGGTTCGTCTTGATGACGGTGCCCTCGCGACCGATGTCCTTGCCCGCGATCACGACGACCTTGTCGCCTTTCCTGATCTTCAGCTTCGGCCGCTTGCCCTGCCCTGCCTTCTTGGACAGCACCGCCTTCTTCGCGCCAGCCATCACAGCACCTCCGGAGCGAGCGAGATGATCCGCATGAACCGCTTCTCCCGCAGTTCCCGGCCGACGGGGCCGAAGATGCGGGTGCCACGCGGGTCCCCGCCGTCCCTGATCAGGACGGCGGCGTTCTCATCGAATCGGATGTAGGAGCCGTCGCCGCGGCGCCGTTCCTTGCGCGTGCGCACGACGACGGCCTTGACGACGTCGCCCTTCTTCACCCCGGCGCCGGGGAGGGCATCCTTGACGGTGGCGACGATGATGTCGCCGATGCCCGCGTATCGCCTGCTCGAGCCGCCGAGCACGCGAATGCACAAGATCTCCTTGGCACCGGTGTTGTCGGCGACCTTGAGCCGCGACTCCTGCTGGATCACGTCAACTCCTGCTTCCTGCCCGCGAGCCGCCCGGGGTGTACCGGTGCGGTCGGCGGCCTCCTGCTACTTGGCCTTCTCGAGGATCTCCGCCACTCGCCAGCGCTTGGTCGCCGACATCGGGCGGATCTCCATCAGCAGCACCCGGTCGCCGACGCCGCAGGCGTTCTGGCCGTCGTGTGCCTTGTACTTCTTCGTCCGGCGGATGACCTTGCCGTACTTCGCGTGCTTGACCCGGTCCTCGACTTCGACGACGACGGTCTTGTCCATCTTGTCGCTGACCACCAGGCCCTCACGGACCTTGCGGTAGCCGCGGGTCTCCGCAACTTGCTCACTCATCGGCAAGCTCCTCCTCTTCGTCAGCCACGACCACGATGCCGAGCTCGCGCTCGCGCTTCACCGTGTAGATCCGCGCGATCTCCTTACGGATGGCGCGCAGCCGTCCGTGGCTCTCCAGCTGCCCGGTGGCCGCCTGGAAGCGGAGGTTGAATAGCTCGATCTTTGCCTCGGTGAGCTTCAGGTCCAGCTCTTCCTCGGTCGAGGCCCGCAGGTCAGCGGCTTGCAGCCCCTTGGCCATCACGCCTCACCAACTTCACGCTTGACGAACTTGCATTTCATGGGCAGCTTGTGCATGGCCCGGCGCAGGGCCTCCCTGGCTACCTCCTCGGACACCCCGGACAGCTCGAACATGACCCGGCCGGGCTTGACGTTCGCGATCCACCACTCGGGCGCACCCTTGCCGGAGCCCATCCGCGTCTCGGCTGGCTTCTTGGTCAGCGGGCGATCC
>JASIGS010000197.1 GCA_030052355.1 Streptosporangiaceae bacterium
GGCCGCAGAGGGCGTCGCGGCCCTCGCCGCCGGAAACCTCGGCCTGGCCACCGCGGACCTGCTGGCCGACCTCGAGCACAGCTGCCGGAGCATGGAGTTCTACGATCCGGCGTCGGCAGATGCCGTCCGCGCGATCCGCGAGCGGGGGATCAAGGTCGTGCTGGCGACCGACAACATGGACACCTTTCCCCGCTGGACGGTACCTGCCTTGCAGTTGCGCGGCGTGTTCGACGCCATCCTGGACTCGGCTTCGCTTGGCGTCCTGAAGAACGACCTGGCGGATGGGCAGAGCCGGTTCTTCGGGCCGTGGCTCCGCGCGCAGGGCATCGCGCCGTCCGAGGCGATCCTTGTGGACGACTCCCCGGCGGGGTCGGCCGCCGCGATCGGCATGCGCGTTCGCCGCGTCGAGCACCCGGGCAGGCTGGGGAGCGTCCTGGCCGAGTTCTCGGCCTAGCGGGTACGGGTCTAGTCCGTCTGTTCGGGCTGCGCGTCGGGCTCGCTCTTGGAGTGCCGGTTGGTGGCTCTCGTGGCCAGCATCTTGGCCGCCTGCACGCTGGCACCGAGCAGGATTCCCCAGACGAGCGCCTCGCGAAGCGCCACCTGCGGGTCCTCGGGGTGCTCCGGCGGTTCCTTCCCGGTGACCTGCTTCCATGCGAAGAAGAGCAGCTTCCGCGTGACGAACGCGGCTACGGTGCCGGCAACCGCGGTGAGCACGCGGGAGCCGACGCTAGCTTTCTCCTTCTTGTCCTTGCCGGCCATGTGCCGACCTCCTTGCGCCGTCCTCGTGAGCCACGGCTGAGATATCCCATGGGATCATCCCATGGCCCTGCCGCCCGCCCGCGGAACGGGGCGCGAAAGCTCGATCGCCGCAGCCAGTTCGGATGGCCTTCTGGTCGCGACCAGCCAGTACGGCCAGGGCGCGCCGGGCGAGGTGACCTCGACGTAGACCGCGCATCTCAGGTACGGCCTGATCAGCAAGTAGGCGCGCGGATCGGCGTGCGGGCCGCGCATGGCGCGGAACTGCTCCTCGTCCAGCGGATGCACCGCGCCGATATCGCCGAGCGGCAGCGCCGGCGCTCCGGAGTCATGGCCAGCCCGCCTCCGGCGGGGCCGGCGTGGCGAGCGTCGCGGGGTGCCAGCCGTCAGTTCGCCGCCGCCAACCTTGATCTCGGCCCGGCCCCAGTTCAGCAGGAATGCTGCCTCGAGTCCGAACAGCGTGGCGAAGACCGCGAGCGTGATCCAGAGATCGAATCCTGTCCAGACGATCGCGCCAAAAGTGAACAAGGTGAGCGCACCGGTCACCCACCAGAGGACTGGCGCGTACAGACGCTCGTCGTAGCTGTGCATGGCACTACCGTAGTTGGTTACATGGAGTTCATGACCGGGGCACGGCAGGGAGCCAGCGAGCCGAAGGCACAGGGCACCCAGCAGAACGGCCTCCGCGGGGCGGTCCGGTGGCTGCGGGGCAGGACTGAGCCCGCGATCAGCCCGCCGGCCGCCGACGGAGCCGGCACCGATAACGGGCTGCCGTCCGGGCCGACAGCGGCGCCGCCCGCCGACGCGCACGGGGCTCACGCCCAAGAGACCGATACCCCGGGGGCACAGACGCGGCAGGGCGGCGTTCCCCGCCTGCTGCAGGACCTGGCTGCGTGGTCGTGGCGCCTGCTGCTGGTCGCGATCGTCATCTACATCTCGTTCCGGGTGGCCGTAGCGCTGCGCCTGGTGGTCCTGCCGTTCATCGCCGCGATGCTGCTCACCGCGCTGCTCCAGCCGGTCACGGTCTGGCTGAAGCGGCGCGGGTTCCCGCCGCTGCTGGCCACGTGGTGCACGTTCCTGGCCGCCATCCTGGTGATCGCCGGGGCCATCACGCTGTTCGCCAACCGGGTGAGCGCCGACTACCCGGCGCTGTTCTCCGAGGTCCAGAAGACGGCCAACGAGGTCCAGCGCTCGCTCTCCGGGGCTCCCTTCCACCTCAACAGGCACAGCCTCCAGCAGTACTCCAACGACCTGGTCAAGTACTTGTCCCAGCACAAGGCAGAGGTGGCCGGCACCGTGCTGACCGGGGGCAAGTACGCCGTCGAGGTGCTGGCCGGGGTCGTGCTGACCTTGTTCACCGCGTTCTTCCTGCTGAAGGACGGCGCACGGATCTGGACCTGGGTCATCAGCGGGCTGCACCGGCCTGAGGCCCACAGGCGCGCCGTGGAGGCGGGTGACTCGGCCTGGCGGGCGCTGGTGAACTACATGCGGGGCACACTCGCCGTCGCGGCGATCCATGCGCTGTTCATCGGTCTCGCCCTGTGGCTGCTTGGCGTGCCGCTACTCGTTCCCCTGATCGTGCTGGTGTTCCTCGCGGCGTTCATCCCGATCATCGGAATCCTGGTGGTGGGGGCGGTGGCCTGCGTGATAGCGCTGGCGACGAAGGGCTGGGTCGCGGCGGTGATCCTGCTGGCGGTGCTGGTCCTTGAGAACCAGATCGAGAGTCACCTGCTGCAGCCGCTCGTGGTGGGGCGGATCATCAAGCTGCACCCGCTGGCCATCATCCTCGTGCTGGCCGTCGGGGCCATCATCGCGGGGATTCCCGGCGCGATCGTTGCCGTGCCGGTCGCCGCGGTGATTACCTATGCCTGGCCCGCCCTGCGGCCGCGGCGGCCGGGAGGTTAGGGCGATACGGTCGCCCGCGCGACGGCGCCCCGCGGAGGATGGTCCCATGACGTGCTCATGCACCGAGCCAGGGTCGGTCGACGTCCTGATCACGCGGCTCGACCCGGACATACCGCTGCCGCGCCGCGCCCACCCGGGCGACGCCGGCTGGGACCTGTCCGCGGCGGCCGACGTGACCATCCCGCCCGGCCAGCGCGTTGTCGTCGGCACCGGATTGTGCATAGCGCTGCCAGACGGGTATGCAGGATTCGTCCACCCGCGCTCAGGTCTTGCCGCGCGGCATGGAATCACTATCGTCGGTGCGCCGGGCACGGTGGACGCGGGGTACCGTGGCGAGATCAAGGTGACCCTCCTGAACACCGACGCCGAGCACCCGGTTACCTTCCGGCGCGGAGACCGGATCGCTCAGCTTGTTATCCAGCGCGTGGAACGTCCGATCTTCCGGGAAGTACGGACATTGCCGGGATCGCAGCGCGGGGACGGTGGTCACGGGTCTACCGGCGGGTACGGCATCGCTGGTGAGAATTCAGGGGGGAACGACGTCCCCGGCGGGCAGCAGCCCCGCCGGAGTTGAGGAGCGTGCGGGGTGTTCAGACGGCGCCGCAGTGGCGGCCAGCACCGGGCCGGGAGCGAGTCAGCCGAGGCTGGCTACCGGTCGGACGAGGAACCCGGCGACGACGAGGACCTCGATTATGAGGACCTCGGCTACTCCGACGACCCGGGGGCGGAAGCCGGGTTCGACGAAGACCTCACCGGGGAGGACGCTGGCGGCACCGCCGAGGAGGACGCTGGCGGCACCGCGCGTCAGCCGCGGGACGACCTAGGCGATCCCGCCACCTGGACCCGGCTGCGCGACTCGGCGGTCGCCACCGGTGGGGCGGACTTCCCGGCCGGGCCGTGGGACAGCGGGAGCGAGTTTCCGCAGGGCGAGCGCATCGACCTCGGCAGCGTCCTCGTCCCGGTCAGGGAGGGCTTCGACGTGCAGGCCATGGTGTCCGAGGAGGGCATCACGGTCGCCGTCGTGCACGCGGAGAGCGGCCTGCAGGTGCAGCCGTTCGCGGCGCCGCGCAGCGCCGGGCTGTGGGACGAGATCCGGCCCGAGATCGCCGAGGAAGTGAGTAAAGCCGGCGGGCAAAGTCGGGAGGAGGACGGTCCGTTCGGGCCCGAACTGCTGGCCCTGGTCACTCCGCAGCCGCCGAGCGACCCGCCGCTGCCGCCGCAGCCGCTGCGCTTCCTCGGCGTCGACGGCCCGCGCTGGTTCCTGCGCGGCCTGATCAGCGGGCCGGCGGCGACCGACAGGGCACTCGCCGAACCGTTTGAGGAGCTTTTCGCCGACATAGTGGTTGTCCGCGGTGAGCACGCCGAACCGCCGCGCAAGGCGCTCGAGATCCGGCTGCCCGAGGAGGCCCGCCAGGCCCTCGAGGAGGCCGCGGCGCAGGACCCGAACGTGCTCAACCCGTTCGAGCGCGGGCCCGAGATCACCGAGACCCGCTAGGGTTGCTGGCCCGTCACGGCTACTGGGCGGTCGGCGGCACGGCGTGGACCGGGCCGGAAGCCAGCAGGGCGGCGAGTTGCTCCTCGACGTCCTGGCTGGTCACGAACAGTAGCTCGTCGCCGGCTTCCAGCGGGTCCTCGCTGCCCGGCACGATGACCCGGCCGTCCCTGAGGATGGCGACCAGGGCCGTGTCCGGCGGCCACGCGATGCTGCCAACCCGCTCCCCGGCCAGCGGCGCGTCGGCCGGCATCGTCAGCTCGACGAGGCTCGCCTCGCTCTGCCGGAATGTCATGAGCCTGACCAGGTCGCCGACGCTGACCGCCTCCTCCACCAGCGCCGACAGCAGTCGGGGGGTGGAAACCGCGACGTCGACCCCCCAGGACTCGTTGAACAGCCACTCGTTGTTCGGGTGGTTGATCCTCGCCACCACCCTCGGCACGCCGAACTCCGTCTTCGCGAGCAGCGACACCACGAGGTTCACCTTGTCGTCGCCGGTCGCTGCGATGACGACGTTGCAGCGCTCCAGGCTGGCGTCCTCCAGGGAGCTGATCTCGCAGGCATCGGCCAGCAGCCACTCGGCCCGCGGCACGCCGTGTATCTTGATCGAGGCCGGGTCCTTGTCGATGAGCAGCACCTCGTGGCCGTTCTGCAGCAGTTCCTTGGCGATGGACCGGCCGACTGCTCCGGCTCCCGCGATCGCGACCCGCATCAGTGCGCCCCCTTTCCGTCCGGTGCCGCGAAAACAGTGGCGATCCGGTCCAGGCTGTGCTCCTCGGCGATCACGTGCACCACGTCGCCCTCCTGGAGCACCAGGCTGGGACCTGGGAGGATGGCCTCGCCCAGGCGCGAGATGAACGCAATGCGCGTCTGGGCCGCGTTCTCCAGGTCGCAGACCTTCTCGCCCAGCCAGGCGTCGGAGTAGGCCACCTCGGCCAGCACCACCGCACCGGTCGGGTCCCGCCACAAGGACACGGCCCCTTCCGGCAGCAGCTTGCGCAGCATCTGGTCGGCTGTCCAGGCGACCGTGGCGACGGTCGGGATGCCGAGCCGCTGATAGACCTCGGCCCGGCGGGGGTCGTAGATCCTGGCCACCACCCGCTGCACCCCGAAGGACTCCCTGGCAACCCGGGCAGCGATGACGTTGGAGTTATCGCCGCTGCTCACAGCCGCGAACGCCCCGGCCCGCTCGATGCCCGCCTCGATCAGCACGTCGCGGTCGTAGCCGATGCCGGTGACCTTGGTGCCCTTGAAGCCGGACCTGAGTTTCCTGAAGGCCTCGGGATCCTGGTCGATCACCGCGACTGAGTGCCCCTGGTCCTCAAGGATGTGCGCGATCAGCGATCCGACCCGGCCGCATCCGAGTATGACGATGTGCACGTGCATCCTTCCAACCTGAGCGGGGCTGCCGCAGCCACGCTATTCCCTGTCGCCAAGTGCGGCCACACAGGGCGGTTGCCGCCGCTGGTCACGGTTATGCCCCCCGGACTCCCGGCGCGCGGCGGCGGAGGCACGATGTAGCACATGACCACGGTGGGTGCCTCCGTCCCAAGGGCCGGGGATGTCCTGGAACTTGCCATCGGAGAGGTGGCGCAGGGGGGCTGGTGCGTCGCCAGGGACGCCGACACGGGCTCGGTGGTCTTCGTCCGGCACGCGCTCCCCGGCGAGCGGGTCCGCGCCGTGATCACCCAGGCCACCGCGCGGTTTGCCAGGGCGGACGCGGTCGAGATCCTGCAGCCCTCGGCCGACAGGGTGCCGCCGCCGTGCAGGTACGCCAGGCCAGGCGGCTGCGGCGGCTGCGACTGGCAGCACGCCAGCCTGCCCGCGCAGCGGGCGCTCAAGGCGGCGGTGGTCCGTCAGCAACTCCGGCGGATCGCCGGGATCGACCGCGATGTCGCCGTCCAGCCGCTCGACGGCGATCAGGCGGGCCTGGGCTGGCGGACCGTGGTCAGCTTCGCCGTCGATGCCGCCGGCGTGGCCGGGTTGCGCCGGCACCGCTCGCACGAGGTCGTGGAGATCGACAGCTGCGCGATAGCCCACCCGCTGGTCAGCGACGCGGGTGTGACGGGCGCGCGGTGGCCCTCGGTTCGGGCCGTGCAGGTGAGCGTCGCCCCGCACGGAGGGGAACGTGGCGTGACCGTGACTCGCCCCGGCAGAGCCGGGGCAGCGGACCTGCCCGGCGTGCGGGCCGACTCGGTCCAGGTCACCGGCCGGTCGGGTGCCCGCACGCCGGTCCGCGGTCGCGGCTACCTGACCCAGCGCGCGGCCGGGCGGGACTGGCGGGTAAGCCTCGGCGGGTTCTGGCAGGTCCACCCGGGTGCCGCTGACGCGCTGGCGGCTGCCGTACTGGCTGCGGCTGACCCGCGTCCTGGCGCGAGCGGGCTCGACCTGTACTGCGGAGCGGGCCTGTTCGCCGGCGTGCTGGCCGAGGCGGTCGGCCCGGACGGAGCTGTCCTCGCGATCGAGCAGGACGGTCCGGCGGTCCGTGACGCCCGGCACAACCTGCGGGAGTGGAGCTGGGTGCGGGTCGTCCGCGGCGACGCAGCCGCGGTATTGGCGGCGACAGACCTGAGCGCGTCATCCTTCGCGGTGCTCGACCCGCCGCGCACGGGGGCTGCCAGGAGCGTCATAGACGCCCTGTGCCGCGCACCGCTGCGGCGGATCGCGTACGTCTCGTGCGACCCGGCGACCCTGGCCAGGGACTTGCGGCTGTTGCTTGACGGCGGCTGGCGACTCGACGACCTGCGCGGCTTCGACGCGTTCCCGATGACGCACCACGTGGAGTGCCTGGCCACGCTCACCAGGGGATAGCGGGGTTCGCGGCTCTGGCCGTAACCTCCGGGCCGTCTGTAGCGTCATTCCGGTGTGACAGCCCTGATCACGACGGACGGCTGGCCGGAGCCGGTTGTCCCTGTGCCCGAAGCGCGCGCTGCCCACCGCTCGCGCGCCAGGCAGGAGCGGCCGGTGACGCTGGATGGCGGGGTCGTCGACTTCGATGAGTTCTACGGCGCGGTGGCCAAGCGCATCGTCCGGCATGCTTACGCGCTGACCGGCAACATCTCCGACGCGCAGGACATCACGCAGGAAGCATTCGCGCGCGCCTGGCAGCGCTGGGACTCCATCCGCAGCTGTGACTCGCCAGAGGCGTGGGTGCGGCGGGTCGCCACCAACCTCGCGACCAGCCGGTTCCGGCGCGACCGGACCGCCAGGGCCGCGGCCTGGCAACTGGCCGCGAGGCCGGTGCCGGAGATAGGTCCGGACACCGTCGCGCTCGTGGCCGCCCTGAGGAAGCTGCCGGATCGGCAGCGGGTCGTGGTCGTGCTGCACTATCTGGCCGACCAGCCGGTCGGCCAGATAGCCGCCGAACTGCACTGCCCGGTCGGCAGCGTCAAGGCGTGGCTGTCGCGCGGCCGCGCCGCGCTGGCGCTCGCACTCGCGGTCACCGAAGCCGCCCCCGGGGGACCGCCTCGCCCGTCCCCCGGCGATGGTGGCCGCGCACACCAGGAGGCCGCCGATGCCTGATCTCGACCGCGTGATCGGCCAGCGGTTTCACCGGCTGGCCGGCGAGGAACTGCCCGTACCGCCGGCCGAGGCGGTCATTAGGCGGGGCAGGCAGCGCCGCCGGCGCGCCCGCGCCCGGGCCATATCGGCGATCGCCGCCGCTGCCGCGGTCATCACCGCGATCGCCGCCAGCCAGCTCGCCGCGTCCCCGGCCGCTCGGCATCCGGCTCCGGCAAGCCACGGCCGCCACACTCCGGCGAGCCCCGGCCTCGGGTGCCCGGCAGCGTCCAGCGCGGCACTGAGCGCGGCCCTGCACGCGCGGCCGCTGGCCATCAGTTACCACCAGCTGAGGGTCTCCCCGATCGCGCTGGCCAAGGACGGGACCGCGCTGTGGGTGCAGACGACCGCGCCGGGCTTCCACGGCATTGCTGAGGAGGACCTGCAAACCGGTGCCATTGTCGCCAAGATCGAGTCGCTGCCGGCGGACTACACCGGCGCGCAGGGCGGGCTCGGGGTGGGCGGCGTGCTGGTCTGGGCCAACACCTATCCCACCGGAAGCGACCTCGGAGCGATGACGCCCGTCCAGATGTGGTCACCCCGGACCGGGGTGACCACGCTGGAGCCGACCGGACAGCACCGGGACTCGCTGAGTAACCCAGTCTTCGGCCCTGGGGGCAAGCTGGCCGCGTGGGAGGTGGCGGACGGCAGCCAGCAGGAGATCATTGAGGCAAACCTGGACACCGGGGTCGCCGACGTCGTCGCGCACGGCTACCTGGGCGCGCCCGTCTTCGTCGGGAACGCGCTTGTCTGGTCGGTCTCCAGCGAGCCCAGTGAGCCCAGCGGGTCGGCGCCCACTCACCTGGTTGCGGTGAACGCCGCGGAGTTTCCCGCCTCGCAGCGGATTGCCGTTCCGGTCGCGCTGCGCGGGTTCAGCGAAGATGTGGCGTACGGATATGGCCGGGCAGGTCCCTGGCAGCCGGCCCACAGCCTCATCGCCTCCTACGGCGGCGCTGTTGTCTACGCCTCCGCCGACCTGCTGAAGCTTTACTACTCGCCGTCTCCGTCACAGCCTGCCCGCTTGGTGATCACGCTGCCGAGCGTCGGCGGCACCGTCAGTCCCGACGGGATTTATCTCGGACCCGGCTACATCGGCTGGAACACTGCGTCGGCTGGCAGTTACCTGGCCAGCACGTCGAGCTTCGCGGTGGTGCGGGTCATCAACGAGACGACGATCTGGGGCAGCGTGCAAGGGCTAAGCAGCGAGGTCCTGGTCGGCACGGCCCCGCCGACCAAAAAGCCGCACCCGACCCAGTACCGCTTGGTCAGCGGTTCGACGATCGGCGCGCTGAGGTGTGCGGGAAAATAGCCGCATGCAACTGCGAATCTTCACCGAGCCGCAGCAGGGCGCCGACTACGCGACGCTGCTGCGGGTGGCCAGGGCAACCGAGGATCTCGGCTTCGACGCGTTCTTCCGGTCCGATCACTACCTGAAGATGGGGGACGGCAGCGGCCTGCCCGGTCCGACTGACGCGTGGATCACGCTGGCCGGGCTTGCCCGCGAGACCTCGCGGATCAGGCTGGGCACGCTGATGAGCCCCATAACGTTCCGGCTGCCCGGGCCGCTGGCGATCTCGGTCGCCCAGGTCGACCACATGAGCGGCGGCCGGGCCGAGCTCGGCATCGGCGCCGGCTGGTTCGACGCGGAGCACGCCGCCTACGCGATCCCG
>JASIGS010000198.1 GCA_030052355.1 Streptosporangiaceae bacterium
CGAAACCGACAACCGAGAGGTCTGCCGGGACGCGCAGGCCGAGGTCAGCGGCGCCCTGCATGGCCCCGATCGCCATGCTGTCGTTGAACGCGAAGATCGCTGTCGGCGGGTCGGGCAGTGCCAGCAGTTCCAGTGCGGCCGCGCGGCCGCCGTCGCCACGGAAGTCCGAGTGCACGATGAGGTCCGGATCGGGCAGCACCCCGGCTCCGGCGAGGGCGCCGTGATACCCGCGCAGCCGCTCTTCGGTCGCCGTCCAGCCGCGGGGGCCCGCGATGGCGCCGATCCGGCGGTGGCCGAGTCCCAGCAGGTGACCCGTCGCCTGCATGGCGCCCGAGGAGTGCGCCGCGGCCACGACCGGGACGCCGTCGCCCACGGCTGCGTGCGGGTCTACGACCACGAACCGGAAGCCGTGGCTGGCCAGCTTCTGCAGCTCCGCGGCCGACTCCTCAGGCAGCACGAGGATCGCGCCGTCGGTCTCGCCCCCGGCCAGCACCTCAAGCAGCGACATTTCGCGCTCATGCGAATGGCGGGTCGGGCAGAGCACGGCCCGCATGCCTTGTTCGTAGAGGGCTTCGGTGGCGCCCGACAAGATCCCGGCGAAGTAGCTCGGGTGCACGAGCGGTATCGCGATCCCGACCAGCCCGGTAGGCCCGTTGCGAACCCGCGGCCTGCTGCGATATCCGCTCTCCCGGATCGCGTGCTCCACGGCTTGCCGGGTGGAAGCCGCGACGTCGGCGCGCCCGTTTGTCACCCGCGATACGGTCGCGATCGACACACCCGCGAGCTCGGCGACCTCCCTGATAGTGACTCGCCGCCGACGGGCGCCGCGGAACTCTGTGCTGACCATGTAAGCATTGAAACATTTACAGGCAATGACGCGCGGACTTCTCCCTCAGGCGTCCCGCAGATCTCGGGCCTATCGCTTAGGCGTCTGCGGGCAGCTGCAGGAAATCGAGCACCTGGCCTGCCGCCAGCCTGGCGGTCGCTATGCAGGCGGGGATGCCGACTCCGTCATAGGCGGCGCCGCATACAGCGAGACCGGGCTGACTCGCGACGGCCGCCCGGATCCGCGCCACCCGGTCCAGGTGGCCGACGCTGTACTGCGGCAGCCCGCCGCCCCACCGGGTCACCCGGGCCTCGACCGGCTCTCCTCGCAACTCCGTGGCGGCCGCGAGGTCAGCGGCCGCCAGCGCGGCCAGCTCGGCGTCGTCACGCTGCAGCACCGCGTCGTCGCCGAGACGGCCGACGGAGCAGCGCACCACGTGCAAGTCGGGGTTGTCACGCCGCAGGTGCGGCCACTTCACGGTGCTGAAGGTCACCGCCTTGACCGCGTGCCCGTCCACCGCAGGGACAAGGAAGCCGCTGCCGGCCGGCTGGCGAGGGAAGGCCTGGGCGCGGTAGGCCAGCGTGACGATGGCCATGCTCGCGTACTTGAACTCGGCGAGCGCCGCAGATGCGGCGGGCGAGACACCGGACAGCAGCCGGCTCGCCGGGGTTGCGGGCACGGCGAGGATCACGGCGTCGGCGTGCAGGAACTCGGGTGCGTGCGCGGAGCCCACGGTCAGCCGCCAGCCGTCTGGCGTCCGTGCCAGCTCGCGGACCATCGCGTTGGTACGGACCGCGGCCCCGCAGGCGCTGGCAAGAACAGGCGGCAGGCTGCCCAGCCCGCCAGTCAGCGTGGTGAAGACCGACGGTGCCTTGCGCGGCTGGCTGGCCCCGTCCGGGGCGGGCGGAGGCGGCGGCAGCAGCGACGCCGCCGCCTCCGCCAGCGAGTCACGACCGCGCGCCGCCTGCGCGAGCGGCCCGAGGGTGGCGACGAACGACAGGTCCTCGCAGCGCCCCGCGTACACGCCGCCGAGCAGCGGCTCGACCAGCCGGTCGACGACCTCCGTGCCGAACCGGGCGCCGACGCGGGTTTCCACGGACTCGTCCGCCTCGTGGTCTGTGCCAGCCAACGTCAGGTCCTGCCAGGCGCGGTTCATGCCCTCGCGGGACACGATCCCGGTGTCGGCGAGCTCGGCCAGGTCTGCTGGCACCCCCATGAACTGCCGGCGCGGCAGCGGCCGCACCCAGCCGCGCGTCCAGATGCCTGCCGTGGTGGTGCCGGGCGTCTGGAGCTGGCCGGACAGGCCGAGCTCGCCGATCAGCTGCGTGCCCTCAGGCCGCCTCGCAAGCAGCGCCTCGGCGCCGCTGTCCACGGCGATGCCGCCGACCTCCGACACGGCGAGCTTCCCGCCGAGCCGCGGCGACCCTTCCAGCACGGTCACGTCCACGTCGGCATCCCTGAGCTGGAGTGCGGCGGCCAGGCCCGCGATACCGCCACCGACCACGGCGACCGAGCGCCGGCCCGGGGCGTTTTCTGCGGGGCGGTCATCCGGTGCGCTCACGCCTGCTCCCCGGCTAGCTCGCTCGCCACCGGCCAGCCGAACTGCTCGCCGATGCGGCGCAGCTCGGCCCGGGTTCCCTCGTCGCACAGCGCACCTTGCAGGCCGGCCGCGAAGCACTGCCGCGCCGAAACGCCGAGGCTCTGCGCGGCCGCGTAGTCGGCGGTCAGGTCGGTCTCGAACATGGCCGGATCGTCGGTCGACACCGAGCAGGCAATGCCAGCCGAAACCAGCTGCGGCAGCGGATGGCCGGCCAGCGAGGCGACGACCCTGGTGCGCACATTGGAGATCGGGCAGACGTCCAGCACCACTCCCCGGTCTGCGATCTCGCGCATCAGCCCGGGATCGTCGACCGCCCTGATCCCGTGCCTGACCCGGTCGGCCTTGAGCAGGTCGAGGGCGGCGCGGATGGAGTTGGGCCCCACCGCCTCGCCGGCGTGCGGGACGGACCCAAGACCGCCATGGCGGGCAATCTCGAAGGCCCGCTCGTACGGCTCGGGCGGGAACTGAGCCTCGCTGCCGCCGAGGCCAAGGCCGACCACGCCGCGGCCGGCGTTGGCAACGGCATGCCTGGCGGTCGCCTCCCCCTCCTCGACCGTGAAGCCCCGGGTGACCTCGGGGGTCAGCCGCACCCGCACGCCATGGCGCTGCCAGGCCTCCTCCGCACCGTCGCAGTAGCCGTCGAATACCTCGTCGTAGCTCGCCCCTCGCCTGACCGGCTCGGACGGCGAGAAGATCCCCTCGATGTAGACCGCGCCGTGCCTGGCCGCCTCGGCTGCGTAGTCGACGACCACCTGGCGGAAGTCGTCAGCGGTACGCAGCGCACCGGTAGTCAGCGCCCACACTTGCAGGAAGTGCTCGAAGTCGGTGAACTCATAAAGCCCGGCCAGGCCCTCGACCGTTTCGGCAGGCAGCGTGACGCCATTGCGGTTGGCAATGCTCAGCAGCGTCGCTGCTCGTACCGTGCCCTCAAGGTGCACGTGCAGCTCGATTTTGGGGAACGTCACCGCTTGAGGTTATCGCCGCATCAGGAACTGGCTGATCCGGCCACGCGTCCGAAACGCATGGCGCGCATCACATCGATCCATCGTGCCGCCACCGGCGGCGCTGCCGTGATTTGCGGCCGCGGGACTCCCTAGGGCTGCCTGGCGGACGCCGTGTGCACCAGGTCGGTGAGCCTCGCCAGCACGTCCGGGTCGGTCTGCGGCAGCACGCCGTGGCCGAGGTTGAAGACGTGGCCCTCGGCGGCGCGGCCGCGTTCGAGCACCTGCCGCGCACGCTGCTCGATGACGTGCCACGGGGCAAGCAGGATCGCCGGGTCCAGGTTGCCCTGCAGCGCCTTGCCCGGATCCACCCGCACGGCCGCCTCGTCCAGCGGCACCCGCCAGTCCACGCCGACGACGTCTGGCCCTGCCTCGCTCATCGCGCCGAGCAGTTCGCCGGTGCCGACGCCGAAGTGGATCCGCGGCACGCCGCTGCCCGCCAGCGCTTCGAAGATCCGTTTGCTGTAGGGCAGCACGTTCGCGCGGTAGTCCTCGGCGCTCAGCGCGCCCGCCCACGAGTCGAACAGTTGCACCGCGCCGGCCCCGGCCTCGATCTGGACCCGCAGGAAACCGGTGGCGATGTCAGCGAGCCTGCCCATCAGGTCGGCCCATACCTTCGGTTCGGCGTACATGAGCGACTTGGTGTGCTCGAAGTTCTTCGAGGGCCCGCCCTCGACCAGGTAGCTGGCCAGGGTGAAGGGGGCGCCAGCGAATCCGATCAGCGGCTTGCCGCGAAGCTCGGACACCAGGCTGGTGACGGCCTGCGTCACGTACGGCACGTCGCCGGGCTCGAGCGGCCTGAGCCTGGTGAGGTCGGCAGCCGACCTCACCGGCTGGTCGATCACCGGGCCGACCCCCGGCTTGATCTCGACGCCGACGCCGACGGCCCGCAGCGGCACCACGATGTCGCTGAAGAAGACGGCCGCGTCCACGCCGTAGCGCCGCACCGGCTGCAGGGTGATCTCCGTGATCAGCTCGGGGTCAGCGCACGTGTCGAGCATCGCCCGGCCGGTGCGCAGGGCCCGGTACTCGGGCAGCGCCCGGCCGGCCTGGCGCATGTACCAGACGGGCGTGTACGGCACCGGCTGGCGACGGCAGGCGAGCAGGAACGGCGACTCATCGGCTGGCGGCGTCACACCAGGATGATCGCACAGGGGGCCCGGCTCACCTGGCAGCGGCCGAGGCCAGGACGCGGCCTGGGACAAAGCATGTGACACGCCGCGCCCGCTGCCGCGCTCGCGGCCACCGCCGTGCCAGCATCGTTGGTAGGCCGAAGGCAAGGAGGCTGCAGATGCCAGAGACGGTGCGGCACACTCCTGACTGGGTCTCGCGCGGTTCTGGCCGTTCCGACCGACGTTGTCCGGATTGCGGGGGAGACCGCCAGTTCGAGCAGCATCACGGTCCGGCGGGCTGGTGCCCCGATACCCTCGACCGGCACTGCCCCGAGTGGTACTGCCTGGCCTGCGGTGCCGCCCTGCTCATCGGTGGCGTCCCGACCGTCGCGGAAGCGGTTGCGCTGACCGGGGTCGCCGGCCACCCCGCCGAGATCCGCGACCGCGTGGCATGACAGATTCCCGGCAGGCGCCGCGCTTGCCGCTGAAGACCGCCGGCCAGCTGATGTCCGGCACATCGGCGGGAGCCGAGTTCCAGCGGGCAGTAGACGGACTCGACGCCGGCCTCGCGGCGCAGAGCACACACCGCCCCGGCCTGACCTTCGAGCGCGAGCCGCCGCCGCGGCGGCTGGCGCCGCACGCCTGCGCCGTGGCGGCGGTTGTCACCGACTACGCGGCCAGGTCGGACACCGAGATCGGCTGGGGCAAGTTCGTCCTGCTGTTCGATCCGGCAGGCCAGCCAGGGTGGGATGGGCAGTACCGGGTCATCGGCTATGTTCGAGCTGAGCTTGAGCCGGAGATGGCCGTGGACCCGCTGATCAACGCCGTCGGCTGGAGCTGGCTCACCGAGGCGCTGGACGCCTGCGGCGCCGCGTACAGGAAGATCAGCGGAACGGTGACGAGCGTGATCACGCAGGGGTTCGGTGCCAAGGAGAACGAGGCCAACTCGACGGGCTTCGAGCTGCGGGCGTCCTGGTCGCCGGTGCCGGACGGCGCCGATCCTGGGCTTGACCTGCACGTGGCCGCGTGGTGCGACGTCATCTGGTCGGCGGCAGGCCTGCCGCCGACGGCACCGGGAGTTTCGGCCCTCCGGCAGCGGCGCAGAACCGGGCTATGACTTCTGGGCCGCCGGGCGACACCGCCGAACGCGACTCCGCCGAAAGCCAGACCGCCGAACGCGACCGCGCCGAAGGCCAGACCGCCGAACGCCAGGTTGAGCCGCTGCTGGAGCCCCGCGACGGGCTGCCGCCGCTGATAGCCAGCGCCGAGGCGCTGGCAGCCGCTACGCAGGCACTGGCCGGGGGAACCGGTCCGGTCGCCGTGGACGCGGAACGGGCGTCCGGGTTCAGGTACGGTCACCGGGCGTTTCTCGTGCAGTTCCGGCGCGCCGGCGCCGGGACCGTGCTGATCGACCCGGTCGCGTGCAGCGACCTGTCCGGAATCGATGCCGCGCTGGCCGACACCGAAGCCGTCCTGCACGCGGCGTCACAGGACCTGGGCTGCCTTGCCGAGCTTGGCTACCGGCCCCGCCGGCTCTTTGACACCGAGGTTGCCGGGCGACTGCTCGGCTGCCCGCGCGTCGGCCTGGCCGCGCTCGTCGAGTCGCAGCTCGGCTTCGGGCTGGAGAAGACTCACTCGGCTGCCGACTGGTCGACCCGGCCGCTGCCCAAGGAGTGGCTGCAGTACGCCGCGCTAGACGTCGAAGTGCTCGTGGAGCTCAGGGACTCGCTCGCCGAGCGCCTCGCCGAGGAAGGCAAGACCGAGTGGGCACGGCAGGAGTTCGCCGCCGTGCTCGCAGCCGAGCCGCAGCCGCCACGTCCCGACCCATGGCGCCGCACCTCGGGCATCCACCGCGTGCACAGCCGGCGCGGCCTCGCGATCGTCCGCGAGCTGTGGCTAGAGCGCGACAAGATCGCTCGCCGCCGCGACCTGTCGCCGACCAGGGTGCTGGCCGACGCCGCGATCGTAGAGGCGGCCAGGACGATGCCAGCCAGCCAGGAGGAACTGAGTCAGGTTGCCGGCTTTACCGGGCGCGGCGCGCGGCGGCACATGTCCGAGTGGGCGCACGCCGTCAGCCGGGCGCGCGCGCTGCCAGACCGCTCGCTGCCCCCGTCCTCCGTACCGCAGGGCGACGGGCCACCGCCTGCGCACCGCTGGCAGGACCGCGACCCGGAAGCCGCGAAACGCCTCACCGTCGTTCGCGCGGCGGTGGCTGCGCTGGCCGACTCGCATCATGTTCCGGCTGAGAACCTGCTCCCCCCGGACTGCGTGCGACGGGTGTCCTGGCAGCCGCCGGCCGAGCCCACCCCGGAGACAGTCGGCGCCAGCCTGGCGGGCTACGGGGCCAGGCCCTGGCAGGTCGAGCTGACGGCGCTGCCGAT
>JASIGS010000199.1 GCA_030052355.1 Streptosporangiaceae bacterium
CGGCAGCTACCTGCAGGTCAGCTGTGGGATGCCGCTGATTTCGCAGTTCGGGGGACCTTGGCCCCTGACATTCGGACGCGGCGGAGCTAGCGTCGTGTCATGGCACCCGCCCGGGTCCGTGGTTGCGCCAGGTCAGTTGCCCCGTCAGCGGGGTTCCAGGCCCGGCAAGCCGATGCCAGCCGCAGGCGAAACGGCCCACGTAAGGCGACTTATCGTCGACCGATCACGGTGCGGCTTAGAAGTAAGTCCTGCCCCTCCCGCGGGACCAGATGTCCCGCGGGTAAGGGAGAAGGGTATTAGTGGCGCAAGAAGCCGCGAGCCCCTCAGCAGGCGGGTGTGGGGTAGAAGACCAGGTCGGCCGGGCGGGTGCCGCTCTTGACCGGACGAGAAGGGAGTTCCTCGGTGGACATCATCTTCAAGGCCCGGCACACGGACGTCCGAGAGAGGTTCCGCAGGCACGCGACTGACAAGCTCGCGAAGATCGAGAAGCTCGACAGCAAGGTCATCAGGGTCGATGTCGAGATAACGGCAGAACGCAATCCCCGGCTGGCAGACCGCAGGGAGAAGGTCGAGCTCACGGTCAGCTCGCGCGGGCCAGCGATCCGGGCCGAGGCGGCGGCCGAGGACAGGTTCGCGGCACTCGACATAGCGTTCGCCAAGCTGGAGTCCAGGCTGCGGCGCGCGTGCGACCGGCGGAAGGACCGGCATGCTGGGCACGCGGCGATCAGGCTCGTGGACTTGCCAGAAGGAAACGTGCCGCCCGAGCTGGCCGCCAGCTTCGGGCTGAGTGAACCCGGCGGCGGCGGCACGGGCGCGGAGGAAGCCGACTCCGAGGCCGACGGGGCTGGCCATCTGGTCCCGGTGGAGATGCTGGGCGACGGCCCGCTCGTGGTGCGGGAGAAGTTCCACGCTGCCTCGCCGATGAGCATCGATCAGGCACTGTTCGAGATGGAACTGGTGGGCCACGACTTCTACCTGTTCACCGACGCCGCGAGCGGCATGCCCAGCGTGGTGTACCGGCGGCGTGGCTACCAGTACGGCGTGATCCGGCTGCTCGAGGAGCAGCACCCGCTCTACCCGGATGCGTCTGGCGCTGATCCCTCGGCGGGGCGCGGCAACGGCCACGAGGGACCGGAGGGGCTGCGCTGGCCGGGCGCCCCGCGCTGGGGGAGCGAGCAGCTGCAGGACAACGGCGACTGGCGGGATGCCTCCGTCGGTGGCGGTCACGGTGGCCGGCCCGGGAGTACTGTCGAGGGTTCGTGACAGCGCGGCCGGCCGCGGCTCGCGGGGGAGCAGGCCGGCTTCGGCGTGCGCGGCCTGGCCTGCTTGCCAGACGGCGCGCAGTGGGCGACAGTTCTGACACGGGGTACAGCGGGGCCGGGCCGGCGGGAGCCGGCCTCTGATCACCGGTCCCGGCGCTGAGGAAGGAACGAGCATGGGCCGCAACGCCGGGGCCAGCCCCGAGACTCCGGGTGCCAGCGAGAAGGTCGCCGATCCCATTCGGGCCCTGATAGTGGACGACCACGCGCTGTTCCGCCGCGGCCTGGAGATGGTGCTGGACTCCGAACCAGACATCGAGCTTGTCGGCGAGGCGAGTGACGGCCAGGAGGCTGTGCACAGAGCCGGCGAGTCCCTGCCAGACGTCGTCCTGATGGACATCCGGATGCCGCGCAGCAGCGGGATCGAGGCCTGCCGGGCGCTGAAGGCGGCAGCGCCGAGCGCCAAGATCATCATGCTGACGATCAGCGACGAAGAGGCTGACCTGTTCGAGGCGATCCGGGCGGGAGCAAGCGGGTACCTGCTCAAGGACATCCCGCTCGACGAGGTCGCCGAGTCCGTGCGCGCCGTGTACGGCGGCCAGTCGCTGATCAGCCCGTCGATGGCGGGCAAGCTGCTCACCGAGTTCGCCGCCCTGGCGAGGCGGGAGGACGAAGAGCCGCCGCAGCAGGTCCCGGCGCCGCGGCTCACCGAACGCGAGATCGAGGTGCTCAGGCTCGTCGCGCGCGGCATGAACAACAAGGACATCGCCAGGGAGCTGTTCATCTCGGAGAACACGGTCAAGAACCACGTCCGCAACATCCTGGAGAAGCTGCAGATCCACTCGCGCATGGAAGCGGTGATGGTGGCGGTCAGGGAGAAGCTGATCGAGTTCGGCTGATGCCGGCGGGTGCGGGGTCGTCCCCGGGGCTCGCAACCCGCGCGTTCCCGAGGCCAGCAACCCTCACAGCCGGCTGGGGCGTCGCGCGCCGCCTTGTCAGGCTAAGCCTGACGGCGTAAGGTGCTGCCTGACAACCTCGTCAGGCTATACCTGACAAGCCGACCCTCGGAGGCGATCGTGACCACAGCCGAGCAGCGGGTCAGCGTGGCCTGCTCGTTCTGCCTGAAGCCCACCTCAGCCGTGGACAAGATGATCGCCGGGCCCGGCGTCTTCATCTGCAACGAGTGCATCAGCCTGTGCAACGACATACTCGCCCTGCCCGGGCAAGCAGAAGGTGCGCAGGCGCCAAGCTGGGAGCAGCGGCAGCAGCAGCTGTCAGACGAGGAACTGCTCGCGCACCTGCCCAAGATCGCCGCGACGAGCGCGCAGGTCGAGCAGAACCTGACGAGCTGGGTACGCCAGGCGCGCAGTCGCGGGATCACCTGGACCCGGATCGGCGAGGCGCTGGGCATGACCAGGCAGTCGGCGTGGGAGCGGTTCTCCGGCGAGGACTGAGCCGGCCGCTGCGGCTGCGGCCGTTACGCCGGTGTCGTTCCCTTGCCCTGGCGCGGCCTGCCCACGGCGCGCTGTCGTAGCGCTATGCTCCGCGGGCGGACAGCGCGGCCCGCAGCCTGGCCTCGAGGTGCGGCGGCTCCACCTGCCCGAGCTTCACGTTGTCGCAGCCCACCCACGAGGCCGCTTCGACGAGCGCCCGGGCCATGGGCTCGGCCGCCGACGGCTTGTCCATGGTCAGCTTGCGCGCAACCAGCGTGGTACCGCTCCGCGCCGGATCCACGCGGCCGAGCAGGCGCCCGCCGGCCAGCAGCGGCATGGTGAAGTACCCGTGCACCCGCTTGGGCGCGGGCACGTACGCCTCGAGGCTGTGCTCGAAGCCGAACACGCGCAGCGTCCGCTTACGGTCCCACACCAGCGAGTCGAATGGCGACAGCAGCGTTACCCGGTGCCGGCCACGGTCCCCGGCCTGTTCCAGCGCGGCCGGATCGGCCCAGGCCACGTCGGCGCGCCCCCTTCCCGGCTGGGCGCCCGCGCCGGCGATGGCGACCGGAATCAGCCCGGCGCCCAGCGCAGCCTCGGTGACCAGGCGCGTATGCTGGCCCTTTTCGCTGGTCAGGATGTTCAGCCGGTGATAGTCGACCAGGTCCGAGTAGGTGACCACGCCGAGCGCGCGCGCCGCTACCCCGGCCAGGTAGGTCAGGCATTCCAGGTCGGACGGGTCCGGGTCGAGCAGCTCGCCGGGCAACACCCGTTCGGGCAGGTCGTAGACCCGACGCCAGCCTGTGCGCCGCACGCAGATGACGTCGCCGGTGTCGAGCAGCCACTCGACCGCGATCTTGACGTCGGACCAGTCCCACCACGGGCCGCCGCCCTTGGCTCCGCCCAGCTGGGTCGCGGTCAGCGGCCCCTCAGCACGCAGCCGGGCCAGCACCTTCTCGCCGGTTTCCTGGTGACTCTGGTGCCACCGCACTCCCCGGGCCCGGAAGGCACGGCGCCGGAAGGCGAAGTAGGGCCACTGCTCGAGCGGCAGCACGCAGGCGGCGTGAGCCCAGTACTCGAAGGCGGCGGGCTTGGCCGGGTGCCAGTAGGCCTGCTCGATCTGCTCCCGGGGGACCGGCCCCAGCCGGGCGTACGCGACCAGCTCGTGGGACCGGGCGAGCACGCTGATCGTGTCGAGTTGCACCGCGCCGACCCGGCGTAGCAACGCGGCGACCCCGGACCGGGTCGCGCGCCACGGCGTCGCGCCCCGGAACCCCTGTGCCCGCAGCGTCATCCGGCGAGCCTCGTCCGGGGTGATCGTCACCTCAGCCGCGGGAGCATCCAGGCGCATCTGCACACCCTAACCGCGCCCCCCGACATTTCCGCCGCCCCTCTGCCAGCCGCCCCCGAACGGGTCCAGTACCAGCAGCCCGTTTAGTACCAGTCGTCGAAGATGCGCACGGCGGCGCCGATGATGGCGCCGAGGACCACGATTCC
>JASIGS010000200.1 GCA_030052355.1 Streptosporangiaceae bacterium
AGGGCGTTCCGGCCGGAGGACACCGACTGGGAGCGAATTGTCGGGCTGTACACCACGCTGGCCGAGGTGATGCCGTCACCCGTGGTCGAGCTCAACAGGGCGGTGGCGCTGGCGATGGCCCGCGGCCCGCAGGCGGGCCTCGACCTTGCCGACCAGCTCGCGGCCGAGCCCGCGCTGAGCGGCTACCACCTGCTGCCGAGCGTGCGCGGCGACCTGCTGCTCAAGCTGGGCAGGGCGGAGGAGGCGAGAGCCGAGTTCCAGCGCGCCGCTTCGATGGCAGGCAATATGAGGGAACGTGCCCTGTCGTCTCGCCGCGCCCGCGAGGCCGCAGCCAACGAGGTGAACGGCGGCACCGCCGACTCCCCGCCCGCATAACAGCGGCTAGCAGGCCGACCGTGAGATCATCGCTTTGTGGCCGAGTCGTTTGCCGCCAGGTTCGCTGCCGTCCGTGCCGAGTACGGTCCGCTCGCCCTCGGCATCGACCCGTCCGCCAGGCTGCTCGGGGCGTGGGGCCTGCGAGACACCCCCGACGGGCTCGACCGGTTCGCCGACATCGCCCTCGCGGCTGCGGCCGGCACGATCGGCCTCGTCAAGCCCCAGTCGGCCTTCTTCGAACGGCACGGCTGGCGGGGCGTCCGCACCCTGCAGCGGCTCGTCGGCGAGGCGCGCGACGCCGGGCTCCTTGTCATCCTCGACATCAAGCGCGGGGACGTCGGCACGACCAACGACGCCTACGCCGAGGCCTACCTCGGCAAGGATGCTCCGCTCGCCGCCGACGCGATCACCGTGCACCCCTACCTCGGCCTGGGCGCGATGGGCACGTTTGTCGCGCGCGCCCGTCAGGCGGGCAGCTGCCTGCTGGTCGTGACCCGGTCGTCCAACCCGGAGGGGCGGCTCGTCCAGTCCGCCCGTGCTGACGACGGACAGTCCGTCGAGCAGTCGCTGCTGACCGAGATCGGCCGGTTCAACGCCGCGCTCGAGCCGGACGGGCTCGGCCCCGTCGGCGCGGTCATCGGGCCCACGCACATGCAGCCGGAACTCGACCTCGCGGCGGCACGCTGCGTGTTCCTGGCCCCGGGGGTCGGCGCGCAGGGCGCGTCTCCAGTCGACGTGGCCCGTGTCTTCGCCGCGTGCCAGGAACGGGTGATACCGAGTGCCTCCCGGTCGCTGCTGGAATCCGGGCCCGGCGGACTGAAGGACGCGACACGGGCACTCGCGGCGGAGTTCACGGCGGTGCTCGGACGCTGAGGCGGCCGGCCCGATCGGGCCGGCCGCCTCAACGTCAGCGGCTGCGCGCGCTGTCAGTTGTTCAAGTGGCCGGGAATCCCGGCGTTGGCGTACGTCGGGGTCACGTACAGGAAGGTCGGCCCGGCCTTGGCGCAGGCCCGGAACGAGAACGGGAACCTGATCGAGCCGTAGTCGCCGGGAGCAAAGACCCGCAGCGCCACGGCGCTGGCCGGGCCGCACTTTGATGGCGGGTAGACGCCGACGTCAACGACCTGCAGGTTGACGTGTGCGGTCTGGTACGGGGCAAGCGTGATCAGGCCAACGGGGTAGCCGGTCAAACGTCCTGCGGCGCTACCGAGCTGCTTGCCGCTGGCGTTGAGCGCGGAAACGCCAGGGAATCCGTACAGGGTGCAGGTCTGGTTCGAGATGTTGGAGATCTCAAGCGGGTAGTAGGTGCTGCCGGCGGCACCGTTGCCGGGAAGACCCAGCCACACGGTCAGCTCGCCGACGTAGCAACGGTGCACGCCGGCGCTGGCCTGCGGCGCATTCGTGCCGGCGGACGAGGCGAGGGCTACAACGGGAAGCAGGATCGCGGCGGTGGCCAGCCCGGCCGCGGCGATCAGTCGGCGTGTCAAACGAGCACTCGGCTTCATGGGAAACACTCCTTTGCGTTAGTACTGGCATTGGTTAAGACGTCGCCACGCCAGAAAGGTTGGAAGTTTGAGATGATCTTCATCACCGCGAAATTCCGCGTCCTGCCCGAGTACGCCGACCGCTGGCCGGAGCTCTCCGGCCCGTTCACCCAGGCGACGAGGGCAGAGCCGGGCTGCCTGTGGTTCGACTGGTCACGCAGCCTGGACGACCCGACCGAGTACGTGCTGGTTGAGGCGTTCCGCGACGGCGACGCCGGGGCCGCCCACGTGCAGTCGGAGCACTTCAAGACCGCGCAGCAGACGGTGCCGCAGTACCTGGCGGAGACGCCGCGGATCGTCAGCGTGATGATTCCGCAGGACGGGTGGTCCGAACTCGGCGAGATGGCGGTACCCGCGGACCGGTAATCGTCCGGCCGGCCCGCCCGGCCAGATCAGCGCCGGAACACGAACAGCGGGGTACGCGGGTCCAAGGCTCCGGCGCTGAACCCGCCCGGTGCGGAAGCCCGCAGGCGACCGACCCCGACGCCGGTCAGCGTCTCGGTTGACGGCTTCTCGAACGCGACCTCCTCGAACCCGGCCTCGGTGAACCAGGCCCGGACCTGCGGGGTCACGTCCGGCGCGCGCCGGTGCCGGGTCCAGATCACGGTGCTGCCCGGCCGGCACATGCCAGCGGCGGCAGCGGCCGTGCGATGGATGTCCTCGTCGGACACGTTGCCGAAGATGCCGCACAGCAGCAGCACGTCGGCGGGAAGCGCGTCGGCGTAGTTCGCCACGACGGCGGCGTCGGCCTCACGAACCTCAACCTGGTCCAGGCCGGCTTCCGCGGCCCTGGCCCGCGCGAGTTCGCAGTTGGCCGGGTTCAGCTCGACAAGGACCGCGGTCACGTCGCCGCGGCGCGGATGATCCGGCAGCACGCCGCGGACATCGAGCCCCTGGCCTGCGCAGAGGCTGACGAGGGTGAGCGGCCCCGGCGGTGCGGCGTCCAGCGCGTCGGCCAGGTGCGCCCGGACGATCCCGAGCCGCCTGGTCAGCGACGATTCCGGGTCGTCGTATGAGTCGTGCCACCGGACCCAGTCCCTGGTTTCCGTCACGTTCCCTATATAAGCAGTGTTTGGCTCAAGATCGCTGCGACAGGCCGAGGGCGCGGGCGAGGTCGGCGTAGCCCGGCATCGGGTCGGCGTCGGCCTCGGTGAGCAGCTGGACGCACACGTGGTCGGCGCCCGCGTCCAGGTGCGCGGCCAGGCCGGCCGCGACCCGCTCGGGGCCGCCGTGGGCGACGAGCGCGTCGATCAGCCGGTCGCTGCCGCCGTCGTCCAGATCCTGGTCGGTGTAGCCGAGCCGGCGCAGGTTGGACGTGTAGTTCACCAGGCCGAGGTAGGGGTTGCGCACCCGGCTGCGGCCGAGGGCGCGTGCCCGGTCCGCGTCGGCGTCCAGCACCGCCTTGTGCTCGGGAGCGAGCAGCGGCTCGGGCCCGAGTATCTCCCTGGCCAGCCTGGTGTGCTCCGCTGGCACGAGGTAGGGGATGGCGCCGCCCGCGCGTTCGCCCGCCAGCCGGAGCACCTTCGGGCCGAGTGCCGCCAGGACGAGGCTCTGCCGGGGAACGCCGCGCTCGCGCAGGACCTCGGCGTAACTGGCCAGGTGCTGGTACGGGCTGGTGTACTCCGCGGTGGCCTCCGGATGACCAGCACCGACGCCGAGGACGAAACGGCCGGGGTGGCGTTCGGTGACCCGGGCGAACGACCGCGCCACGAGATCCGCGTCGTCCTTCCAGATGTTCACGATGCTGGTGCCGATCACGAGGGTGCTGGTCGCGTCCAGCAGGCCCTCGGCGGTGGCCAGGTCGCCGCTGGGGGAGCCGCCCAGCCAAAGCGCGCCGTAGCCGAGCTGCTCGAGCCCGACCGCGAGTTCAGGCGTCGTCTGCCAGGCACCGCGCCAGATCCCGAACCGCCCGAGCCTGTCGCGCAACAGCTCACTCATCTGGCCTCCTCGGTTGGCTCCTGGACGCGCCAACCACTCGTTGCTCGCTGCTGTTCTTGCCCCGCTCGCCCGGACGCATCCTCCGCGGGGGCCCGCGGCGCGGGCGGTCGGAGGTCATGGCGCACAGGTCACAACATCGTCACGGCATGGGCGCTGTCCCTGAACAGGTCTAGTCGCCCGGCCGGCCCTGGCTCAGACTGTTAGCCAACTGTAAGAGACCGGTTGACACTTAACTGGTCGGAAAAGTAGATATAGCATGCTCCGCCAGGACCCCCCGCTTGCAAGGAGTACCCCGGGATGCGCACGACCCGTCGAATAGCCGCGGCCGCGGCCGCCCTCGCTCTTGCAATCTTGCTGGCAGCATGCGGGAGCACCACAGCGAAGATCGGCGCCGGCAGCGCCGTCACCGGCAAGAAGGTGCCCGGCGGTACCGTCACCATCGCCGAGGTGGCAGCGTCACCGAACTTCATCTTCCCGCTCGTGCCGGCCACCAACAGCAACGGTTACAACGAGAACCTCACGATGGGACTGTGGCCGTACCTGGTGTACGCGGGCGACGGCTCCAAGGCGGTCGTGAACCCGCAGGAGAGCCTGTATAGCTCGCTGACCTACAGCGACAACGACTCGGTCATCACGATTGTGCTGAAGTCCTGGAAGTGGTCAGACGGGGTGCCGATTACATCGCGTGACTTCACCTTCGTCTACAACCTGCTGAAGGCGAACTACAACGACTGGCTCGGCTACACCCAGGGCCTGTTCCCCACCGACGTGAAGAAGGTGCTCACGCCGAACCAGCACACAGTCGTCATCGACCTTACCCGTTCCTACAATCCGACGTTCTACACCGACGACGTGCTGTACGAGATACCGCTGCTGCCGCAGCACGCCTGGGACAAGACCTCGATGGCCGGCAAGGTCGGCAACTACGACGAGACCACCAAGGGCGCCAAGGCGGTCTGGAGCTTCCTGCAGAAGGAAGGCGGCGACATGGCGACGTTCGCGACCAACCCGCTGTGGAAGGTCGTGGACGGCCCGTGGCAGCTCGCGACCTTCCAGAGTGATGGCTACTACGCCTGGGTGCCGAACAAGAACTACTCAGGGCCGGACAAGCCGACCCTGGCCAAGGTGATCTGGACGCCGTTCACCACGGACACCTCCGAGATGGACACGCTGCGCTCGGGCACCAGCCTCGACTTGGCCGGCCTGCCGCTGAACGACATCAAGCAAATCCCCGAACTGGAGGCCGAGGGCTACTCCGTGGCCGCGGTGCCGGTCAACGGCAACGCGGAGATCGTGCCGAACTTCTACAACCCGGTCAACGGGCCGGTGATACGCCAGCTCTACGTGCGGCAGGCCATGGAGTACCTGATCAACCGGCCCGAGATCGTCTCCAAGATCTACGCTGGTTACGCCGATCCAGGTAACGGGGCGGTGCCGACCCTGTACGGCCAGCAGTGGGACTCGCCGCTGGAGAAGGCGGGCGGGCCGTATCCGTACGATCCATCCAAGGCGGTCGCGCTGCTGAAGGCGCACGGCTGGACGGTGGTCAAGGGCGGTACCGATACCTGCGCGAGTCCGGGCACCGGCCCATCAGACTGCGGCGCCGGCATCACCAAGGGCGAGAAGCTGCAGTTCGTGCTCATCTACAGCTCGGGTATCACCTCGTTCGACCAGCAGAACGCCTACATCCAGTCCACCGAGGAGCTTGGCGGCATCAAGTTCGTGCTGAAGCCCGAGCCGTTCAACACCATCGTGGCCACGACGGGCTACTGCAACGCGCAGTCGCACCCCACCTCGACGTGCAGCTGGCAGATGCAGGACTACGGCTATAACGTCTACGACCTGGACCCGTCCGGTGCGGGCTTGTTCAACACCGACGGGTTCGGCAACTACAGCGGCTACTCGAGCACCGAGATGAACAACCTCATCGACGCGACCGAGTACGGTTCGAGCTCGTCGGCGTTCTTCGCCTACGAGAACTACGCGGCCGAGCAGCTGCCGATCCTGTACCTGCCGAACGAGTCCAACGTCTTCGTTTACAAGAAGAACCTGGCCGGCGTGGTGCCGGCGAACCCGTTCTCCGCGACCCTCAACCCCGAGGACTGGTACTACACCAAGTCGGGCTCATGACCTGGTATCTCGTTCGCCGCGTTGGCCAGGCCATCGCGGTCGTGATCGGTGTCATGATCTTGACGTTCGGCTTGCTCCACCTGGAGCCCGGCAACACGGCCAGGGCGATACTCGGGCTCAAGGCAACGCCTGCCCGGGTCGCCCTGTTCGACGACACATACGGCCTGAACAAGCCGCTCTACCAGCAGTTCTACATCTACGTCGACCATGTCGTGCACGGCAACCTCGGCGTCTCCTACCAGTACCTGCAGCCGGTCTCCACCCTGATCGCGCAGCGGCTGCCAAGAGACGCCGTGCTGCTCGGCCTCTCCACGCTGCTTGCCCTCATCATCGGCGTCCCGATGGGCATCTACCAGGCGGTCAAGCACAACCGGCTGGCCGACGACCTGCTCGGCGGGACCTGGTTCACGTTGTACGCGGCACCGGACTTCATGGAGGCGCTGCTGCTCATCGCGCTGGTCTGCGTGGAGTTCCACTGGCTGCCGCCGTCGTTCAACGGCGGGATCTCGTCGGTCGGCGGGCTGTTCGCCGACTGGCGCGCGATGATCCTGCCGGTCGTGGTGCTGTCGATCAACTCGATCGCCGGCTTCAGCCAGTACACGAGGTCAACCGGCATCATGGAACTGGCCCAGGACTACGTGCGGACCGCCAGGGCCAAGGGCCTGTCCGAGCGGCTCGTGCTGACCCGGCACGTGCTGCGTAACTCGCTGCTGCCGGTCATCACGATCCTCGGACTGTCGCTGCCTGGCATCGTGGCGGGTGCGGTCCTCGCGGAGGTCATATTCAATTTCCCGGGCATGGGCCTGCTGTTCTGGCAGTCAGCCCTGTCCCACGACTTCCCGGTGATGCTCGGCGGAACCCTCGTCATCGGCGTGGCGACGGTGCTCGGGAACCTGGCTGCGGACGTCGCCTACGGCGTGCTTGACCCGAGGATCCGGCATGGCTCCTGACGCCGCGCCGCCGCCGGAGGACGTGGCCTACGACCTGATCGCCGACTTCAGGCTGCGGGGCCCTCTGATGGAGCCGCCGACCGTGCCGGAAGCCGGCGAGGTCAGGAAGCGCGCGGCCAGCGGGCTGAGACTCTCCGCGGTCCTGCACAACAAGCGGGCCATGACCGGCATCGGCCTGGTCGTGATCATTGGCCTGTTCTGCTTCGTCGGCCCGCTGCTTTACCACGCGAACCTGCTCGCGGTGAATCCGGCCATCGCCGACAACCCGCCGGGCGCCGGCCATCCGCTCGGCACCGACGAGTTCGGGACCGACGTCCTCGGCCGGCTGATGGTCGGTGGCCAGTCGTCGCTCGAGCTCGGGATCGCGGTGGGCATCGCCTCGACCCTGATCGGGAGCGTCTACGGGGCGGTGTCCGGCATGCTCGGAGGTTTCATCGACGCGATCATGATGCGGATCGTGGACACCTTCCTGGCCGTTCCCACCTTCATCCTGCTGATCATCGTCTCGAGCATGTTCACCCTCAGCCTTCCGGCGATCATCCTCATCCTCACGGCGCTGTCCTGGGCGGATACCTCGCGGCTCGTCCGCGCCCAGGTGCTGCAGCTGCGCGAGCGGGAGTTCGCCCAGGCGGCGAAGGCCATGGGTGCGACCAAGTGGCGCATACTGGTCCACCACATGACGCCGAACACGCTCGGCATCTGCGTCGTCAACGCGACGTTCGGCGTGGCCGACGCGATCTACGCCCTGTCGGCGCTGAGCTTCCTCGGCATCGGCCCGCCGCCGCCGTTCGCGGACTGGGGCACGATGCTGACCGACGGCATCAACAACCTGTTCAACGGGTACTGGTGGCAGGTGTACCCGCCGCTGATCGCGCTGATCCTCGTCGTACTCGCGTTCCGGCAGATCGGCGACGCGCTCAACGACATCGTCAGCGGGCTGCAGACCGACACCGGCCGCAGGCGGCGCCGCCGGTGGTCCTGGATCCCGATGCAGTCAAGGACCGAGATCCCGGCGGCCTAGGTCACCATCATGCGGTGACTACGTCACAGCCGCTCGATGATGGTGACGTTTGCCTGGCCGCCGCCCTCGCACATGGTCAGCAGCCCGTACCGGCCGCCCGTACGCTCCAGCGAGTACAACAGCGTGGTCAGCAGCCGCGCACCGGTCGCGCCGAGCGGGTGCCCGAGCGCGATCGCGCCGCCGCACACGTTCACCCTGTCCAGGTCGGCGCCGGTCTCGCGCTGCCAGGACAGCACCACGCTCGCGAACGCCTCGTTGATCTCAACGAGGTCTATCTGGTCAAGCGTCAGCCCGGTCAGCTTCAGCGCGTGCGCTGTCGCCGGTATCGGCGCGGTCAGCATCAGCACCGGGTCGCCGCCGCGGGCGCTGATGTGGTGGATCCGCGCTCGCGGCGTCAGCCCGTGCTCGGCGAGCGCCGTCTCCGACACGATCAGCAGCGCCGCGGCCGCGTCCGCGATCTGGCTGGACAGCGCGGCGGTGATCAGGCCGCCCTCGCGGAGCGGCTTGAGCGAGGCCATCTTTGCCAGCGAGGTGTCCCGGCGCGGGCACTCGTCCCGCGCGGCGGACCGATAGGGCACGATCTCGCCGGCGAACAGGCCGGCGTCAACGGCCGCCACCGCGCGCTCGTGGCTGGCCAGCGCGTACCGCTCCATCTGGTCCCGGCCGATGCCCCACTTCTGCGCGATCATGTCGGCGCCGCGGAACTGGGAGATCTCCTGGCTGCCGTAGCGGGCGAGCCACCCGGCCGAGCCGCCGAACGGGTCGTCGAACCCGTACTGACGGCCCGCGAGCATCGCGGCGGCGATGGGGATCTGGCTCATGTTCTGCACCCCGCCGGCGACGACCACGTGCGCCGTCCCGCTCATCACCGCCTGCGCCGCGAAGTGCACCGCCTGCTGCGACGAGCCGCACTGCCGGTCCACGGTGACGCCGGGCACCTCCTCCGGGAGCCCGGCGGCCAGCCAGGACGTGCGGGCGATGTCGCCTGCCTGCGGCCCGATGGTGTCCACGCAGCCGAATATCACGTCATCGACGGCCAGCGGGTCGACACCGGTGCGGGTGACCAGCGCGCTGATCACGTGCGCGCCGAGATCGGCCGGGTGCGCGCTGGCCAGGCCGCCGCCCCGGCTGCCGGCCGGCGTGCGGACCGCATCGACGATGTACGCCTCGGCCACGTGCTGCCTCCGATCCCGCGGCTGCCATGATCCTTGCTCGCCGTGCCAGTGTGAGCAAGCGGATACGGGGTAGTTCGGGGGCCAAGCCGACGGCCCGGCATTCCAGCGGGGAATGCCGGGCCGTCGAGTTATCTAAGGCCGCGTCTCAGGACCGCGGCTTGACCGCCTTGGACGTCGCCGGGAGGCCAGCACCCAGCTTGTTGACGGCCTGCACCGTGAGCGTCCACGACACTCCGGCCGCCAGCTTGGTGACGGTGGCCTTCCTCACGCCGGCCGCGACGTTGATCACGACCGACTTGTGGCCCTTGGCCGAGGCCGTGATCCGGTACCCGGTCACCGCACTGCCGCCGTTGTTGGTCGGAGCCTTCCAGCTGGTAGTCGCCGACTTGACGCCTGGCCCGGTCGCCACGAGGCGAGGGGCTGTGGGCGAGCTCTTCTCGTAGGTGAAGACCGCGGCCTTGGTGACCGCGCTCCGGGGCTGCGGCGGAGACGTCAGTGTCCCGCCGAGCGTCGTGATCGTGATGTCCACCTTCGTGCCGGCCTTGGCCGGCGGCGCCTCGACGATGACCGGGCCACTCGGCCCGCCCTCCGGATACTCCAGAATCGTCGCCGGCTTGGATCCGAAGTCGACGGCGGTGACGAAGGAATCGAGGCTGCCCTCGATCGTCACCGTCGTGCCGCCGTGTGCCGGACCCGAACTCGGGCTGCTCGAGCTGACGACCGGGCGGCCAGCGTAGACCTCCAGGAACGTGTCCACCTTCGGATCGGGCGCGCTGCAGCCTGTCACGCTGCAGACGAGCACGTCGGACGGGAACTCGTAGGCCTGCGGGATGGCGACCGTGAGCGACGTGTCCGTCTGGTCAGAGATCGTCGTCGATGTCGAGGTCAGGAAGTCCAGTTGCGGGATCTGAACCTGGAACACGACGCTGGTGACATCCGACAGCCCCTTGCCCGTGATGGTCAGGTTCCCCGGGTCCGCCTGGGCCGCCAGGTGCTTCGAGATGCTGGTCAGCACCGGTGTCCCCGCGTAAACGACCGAGGAGACGTTGGAGAGCTGCCCAGCGCTCTGCACTGACAGTGGCATCGAGGCTGCCTCAGTGGTGGGTGCGGCTGGCGGGATCCCGACCGTGAGCTGCGTCGGCGTGACGCCCACGATGTCGTAGTCCTCCGAGAAGTTCACACCGGCCTGACCGACGTTCACCCACTCCCACGTGAGCATGTTGAACCCGGTGCCGGTGATGACGTCGACCGACGTGCCGTTCTCGCTGGCGTAAGACGGGCTCACGCTGGTGATGGTCGGGGTCGCGGCGTAGTCGTACTCCTCCGGTGCCGGCACTATCTCGCAGCCGCACCCGGCCGGGGCGGGGAACGCACCGTTCGCGTTGAAGACGATCGGACCCTGGTACGCCGGGAGTATCGGCGGGCCAGAACTGGTCCCGGCCGGCGTCGTCACGGTCACCGCCACGGCACACATGCCTTGCGAGGCCGGGACGGCGCAGGTGCCGTCGCTGGCGGGAACGGTCGCCTGGATCTCGTTGTCGCTGAGCACGCTGACCGAGGTGGCCGCGACGTCGCCAAAGTCGACGGCGGTGGCTCCGGTGAAGCCTGCCCCGATGATGTCCACGGTGTTACCGCCGCCGGTCGGGCCGTTCGACGAGCTGACATAGTCGACCACCGGCCCGCCAGAGGAGTCTGCCGTGTAGTGGAAGACCGAATCGGCGCTCGGCGAGCTCGACTGGTTCGGGCTGGCGGCGGTGACGACCGTGACGTCCGCGGACCCTGCGGCGCCGGACCCGGTGCCGTTGGGAGCGTAGTAAGCGGGCAGGTCGACCACGACCGAGCCTGCGGCCCAGCTGACCACCGTCGCGCTGACGTTGCCGAAGAACACCGAGCCCTGGGTGGAGCCGAAGTTCGACCCGGTGATCGTCACGGTGCCGCCGCCGGCGGCAGGTCCGTGAGCCGGCGCGAGCGAGCTCACCTGCGGAACCGGAGCCGCGCTGCTCCCGGCTGCCGCGGTGCACAGCTGGGATGCCAGCCCGGGGGAGCCGTCGGCGTCGGTTATCCGCGGCGTGCCGAGCCCGCTGGCGAGGTCGTAGCCCGTCCCCGCCTGCCAGTCCACCGAGCCGTTGTAGGTGACGCCGAGGTTGTCGTTGTTCCCGACCGTTATGTCGTTGAACGCGTCCGCGTACGCGGTGGGGGAGCTGGACGCGACCTGGTAGAACAGCGGGTCAGCGAAGCCGACGCCGTGCGCCAGACTGCTGCAGCCCTGCGACGCGTTGATCTCGGCGAGCATCGCGGCCCACAGCGGAGTGGACGACGACGTGCCGCCGATCACCGTCCAGGACCCGGCGTAGTAGATCGTTATGCCGCTCTGCGGGTCGGCCAGCGCGCTGACGTCCGGTGTCTCCCGGCACATCGTGCCCGCAGGCAGGGTGGTAGCAATCCCCTGCAGATGGAAGGCGTCGGCAGTTCCCGACGGGTCGTTGCTGCACGCCTCGTCGGCCGACGTCTGCGGCACGGCCACCGAGTCCTGCCACGGGGGCATGGCCCAGGTCTCCGAGATGCCGCCGCCGCCAGCGCCGCCGCTGTCGCCGTTGTTCCACACGGTCTCGACCGGAGGCTCGGAGGCGTCGGTGATCGTGGTGCCGCCGACCGATGTCACGTACGGCTGGCTGGCTGGATCAAGGACGGACAGGTCGGGCGCCGCGGGGGTAGATGCGTGCGCGCTGCACGAGTCGGAGCCGTCGTCGCCGGCCGCCGCGAAAACCGTCTGACCCTGCGCGGCGGTCTGCTCGAAGATCTCGTTCTCCACCTGCTGCACGCCCGGCGCGCCCTGCTGCAACTCGCTCTCGCACTCGCCCCAGCTCGACGAGATCTGGTTGGCGTCGTCGGCCTCCGCGATCGCGTTCCAGGTGTCGAGCGGGCCGAACGGGTCGTCCATGTTCGGTCCCTCGAAGACGTGGATCTTCGCGCCGGGAGCTATCGCCGACACGTCCTCGACGTCGAGCGCCGCCTCGGCGCTGCCTGGGCCGGTCCCCGGTCCGCCGTCTACCAAGGTCGTCGTGATCTGGCTGGTGTGGTCAGCGCCGAAGTAGCACTCGTCGAACGCCTGGATGTCCGACGGCGCGAACGGCTCGAGCTCGTAGATGTCAACGGTCTGCCCGGCCCCCAGGTCGCCAGCCGCGTACAGCGGGTCGAGCCCGTAGGACGCCGCCACCTGCTGGTCGGTGATGCTGCTGTACTCCGAGGCCACCGACGCGGCAGCGGCGCACGTGGTCGGGCCGCCGTCGGACGCCGCGGACTTGGTAACCGAGGCACTTGTGGCGTCACTGTGCGTGCTGGACTCCGCGAGGCCATTGGTCTCTTGCCCGAGCTGGTCAAGGCCCACGACGGCCGTGACGTCACGGGCGATCGAGGCCGGAAGCCTTACCGCGGACGTGGTGGCCTGGCCGAACTTGCCGCTCGAGAGTTCCACCCGGCGCAGCCCGGTGTGGAAGGCCGCGTCGACTCTGGCTGTCGTTCCCTTAAAGCTCACAAGAAGACGGTTGGCCGAGACGCCGCTGACGGTGAGGCCATCCGCCCTGAGCTGGTGCTCGACCGCCGACACGGTCGCGGCACTCGGGCCGAACCGGCTAGCGAACTGGCCCTTGGCCAGGTAGTGGCGGTAGTCCGCGGACCGGGGGTTAGAGACCGCGTCGATGAAATCGGTCGCGGCCGCGGAGTGGCCAAGCTGTAGCGCAACAGCTCCGGTCTGCTCGGCCGTGCTGCCGACCAGCCCGAGCAGCCGCGCACCGTGCGGCAGCTTCGCGGCCGCGGTGACCTGGACTAGGCCGGGTGCCGGCGCGGGCGCCTGCGGCGCGGCCTGTGCCACCTGTGCGAAGGGGACGGATAGCGCCGCCGCGCTCGCGAGGGCTGCTGCGCCGACGAGCAAACGCCTGGGCGCCGTGCGGCGCGCCAGCAGAAGTGATCTGACCCGGATCTGCCTACGCCGTCGTAGGCAGGGCATGTTTCGCCGAGCTGACATGCTTCCTCTTTCCGTGATCGGCTAACGGTCAAGTGGCGGCCCGTCGATACCGCGCTCCCTGTGGCGGGCAGCGGGGGAACATGTCAGCAAAGGCGCAGTTCAATGCGGGTCGCCTGAGAGAAGATGATGTTGCCTGAACACCGTCGCGGTCAATAGTCACGGCGTTTCTCCCGGCGGCGTGACCGGACGCGTTTGGTCTACCATCGACTAGAACACGTTCTAGTCACGGCGCACTACAGGCGGGGTAGAGCATGCAAATCGGCTACACGCCCGAGCAGGAACGGCTCCGCCAGCAGCTACGCGAGTACTTCTCCGTGCTGATGACGCCGCAGCTACGCAGCCAACTTGACGGCGCGACCGGCGAGTACGGTGACGGCGCCGCCTACAAGCAGGTGGTACGCCAGCTCGGCAGCGACGGCTGGCTGGTCCTCGGCTGGCCGCACGAGTACGGTGGCGCCGACCGCTCGGTCCTCGACCAGCTGATCTTCACCGACGAGGCGGCCATCGCGGGCGTGCCCGTCCCGTTCCTGACCATCAACACGGTCGGGCCTACGATCATGCGGTTCGGGACGCCAGAGCAGAAGGAGCGGTTCCTGCCGAAGATCGCGGCGGGCGAGCTGCACTTCTCGATCGGCTACTCCGAGCCCGAAGCCGGCACGGATCTCGCGTCGCTGCGCACCCGCGCGGTTCGCGATGGCGACAGCTACGTGATCAACGGTCAGAAGATGTGGACCAGCCTGATCCAGTACGCCGACTACGTCTGGCTGGCGTGCCGCACCGATCCGGAGGCGCCGAGGCACAAGGGCCTGTCGATCATCATGGTGCCCACCGACGCGCCGGGGTTCTCCTGGACTCCGGTGCGCACGCTGGCCGGCGTGACCACCAGCGCCACCTATTACTCCGACGTCCGCGTCCCGGCCGCGAACCTCGTCGGCGGGGAGAACGGCGGCTGGCCACTGATCACTAACCAGCTCAATCACGAGCGGGTGGCGCTGACCTCGGCCGCCCCCGTTCAGCACGCTCTCGCCGAAGTGACGGACTGGG
>JASIGS010000201.1 GCA_030052355.1 Streptosporangiaceae bacterium
CCGTTCGCCGCCCTGTGCGCGCCGTTCGCCGCCGCGCTGGCACCATTCGCGCCGTTCGCCGCCCCGTGCGTGCCGTTCGGCGCCGCGCTGGCACCATTCGCGCCGTTCGCCGCCCCGTGCGCGCCGTTCGGCGCCGTGCTGGCACCATTCGCGCCGTTCGCCGTCCCGTGCGCGCTGTCGGCCGTTAACCCTGGAACCGCCAGCAACCGCGGTATCAGTCCTGCCCGCAGCAGCGACGACTTGCCTGAGCCCGATGGTCCGACGACGACGAGCGGCAGCGCGCCGGCACGGTCCGGTTCGCCCGGGTGGTGCGCCGACGCGGTCGCCAGCGCGACGAGCTTGTCGGTGAGGTCCGCCCTGCCGAAGAACCACGGCGCGTCCTCCGGCTCGAAGTTCGCGAGCCCGCGGTACGGTGCGCTGAGCCCGGCCGGCCGCTTGCCCGGGGCCCTTCTCGCCCGGCCGAGCGCGCTCGCCCACTCCTGCAGCCGTGCCGCCTGCGTCTCGCCGCAGGCGCGCAGGATGGCGGGGAGCAGCTCCGGCTGGGTGGGCGGCGGCAGGTGCCGGCCGGCGAAGTAGTCACCGGCCGTGCTGGCCGGCATTCCGACGGCCTTGGCGACCTCTCGCACCGTGAGCCCTGCCTGCAACCGCATCAGCGTGAGCTCGCGGCCGAAGTCCCGCTGCGTCGCGACCCGAGCCGGACTCGGCTCAGCGCCATCGTCGGGCATGGTCTCGCCCATGATTCCCCCAGCACAGAAACAGACTGTGAGCCCGCTCTCCCGGACGGGGCTCAAAGTCAGGACGCCGCAACTAATACCAAGGTTCACAAGGCGCATCAAGCCATTCATTACCGTTCAGACCGGCTGGCCTCCTGTCCGAGCTTGTCCGGCCATTAACGGCGGTGCTGCGATCACTCCCCTCGCCGGCGCACACTGGCCTCGCCGGGGGCGCCGCGCACCACGACGCTCTCGGCCAGCGGCGGCGTCGGCGCGCCGGGGGGACGGTTGCTTAGCCAGACTCGGCCGCGGAGTGTGGGTGATCGACCGGCGCGCTGACCCGCCCGGCAGGCTCCGCGCGCGGTCGTTTCTCCGCCGACACGGGCACCAGGGCGGCCGCCACTACCGGGAACGCCGCTACCACGGCAAAGGAGCCCCCGAAGCCGATCGAGCCGATGGCCAGTGCCAGCACCGGCGGGGTGGCTGCGGCCAGCGCGTTCTGCCCGGTGTTCTGGATGCCGAGGGCGCGTCCGGCCCAGGCGGATCCGGCGTACTCCGCCACCGCGGTGAACGCCAGGCCGTTCGTGCTCACCGCCACCACCGCGCAGGCAAGCAGGATCGGCACCGCCGCGGTCGACCCCGCGGCCGCCGCCGCGGCCAGCAACAGCATGCCCGCGGCTGTGCTCGCCGCCAGGATCCGCATCGGCCGCATCCGGCTGCCGGCCCGGTCAGACCAGTACCCGGCGGCGAGCCGGGACGCGGCGCCGCCCAGCTGGGCAACCGCGAGCAAGCGCCCGGCTCCCGTGGCGTCCCAGCCGCGCGCGTCGATGAGGAACACGAGCGCGAACGTCGCCACGGTGAACTGCGGGACGACGAGCAAAGCGCTCGCCGCGTGGATACGCCACAGCACGGGCTGGTGGTAGGGGGACGCGGGCCGCCCGCCTTCCGGCGACGCCGGGCCATACTGCGGACGCGGCGGATCACGAACGAGGGCAACCACCAGGACCGCAGCCAGCAGGCAGAACGCGCCGAGGAACGCCAGCGGCGCGCCGGTGCCTGACCCGCCGAGTACCGGCAGCGTGACGGCGGCCAGCGCCACGCCCAGCGGCTGGGAGCTCTGCCTGATGCCCATCGCCAGGCCTCGCTCGTGCTTGGCGAACCAGCCGAGGATCAGGCGGCCGCTCGCGGCGAACACCGAACCGCCGGCCGCGCCGGCCAGCGCCAGGGTCAGCCCGAGGCCGACGCCGCCGTGCACCGCGGTGGCGGCGAGCAGCACGAGCCCGGCTAGTCCCAGCCCGGCAGCCAGCACGACCCGTTCGCCGAACCGGTCAGCCGTGGCGCCCCAGCCGATGAGCGTGAGCAGCAGCCCGGCCGTCGGGCACGCGACGAGCACGCTTGCCAGCTCGAGCGAGAAGCCGGCGTGCCGCAGCGCAGGTATCAGGTAAGCGATGCCGTACTGGAACGTGCACCCGGCGGTCATCGCGACCAGCCCGATCACGAGGATGAGCCATCGCCTGCCACCAGAACCATCAGCTGGGGACTCAGCGGGGGCAGCTGCGCGGCTCATATAGTGATACTACATGTCCAAATAATGAGACAAGCCGCTCGAGCTGGTACGTCCGACCTTGTCCGGGCGTTTGCGACGCGCTTCCGCCACCCTTCTCGCGCGAACCACACTGGCGGCGTCATGGAGCGCGCCCCGCGAGGAGACGAGAAGGATGGCACTCACGCCCGAGCAGGAAGCGCAGTACGCGCTGGACTACAACCTTGGCTCGCAAGACCTCAAGCCCGGCGCCAAGGAGATCTACGACGACCTGGTCGTTCGCCGCCAGCAGGCAGCCAGCCGGCCGCAGGCGTCGCCATTCCCGGCCGCCGCGGCTGGCACGCCGAGGACGAGCCCGGCCGCCACGCTGGCCGGGCTAGCGCTCAGCGCCCGGCAGCTCCGCGGCGTCTTCCTGACCGCGGCGGGCGTGATCCTGTTCATCATCTGGATCATCCTGAACAGCATGACCGTCGAGGGCATGTCCGCCCAGGGCTTCAGCAGCCTCTGCAATTCGGCCCTGGGACAGATCGGGCAGGGTTTCGACGCCACGGCCGCCGCCGATTGCGGCCGGGCATCCACGCTGGCCACCTGGCAGACCATCTGCTTCTGGCTTGGCCTCGCGATGATCGCGTGGGGCCTCGAGCGAGTCTTCGGGAGGCGGCGCGTTCGGTCCCGCGTCCGCTGACGCCCCGCCCGCCGCCGGCCCTCGCTGGCGGATCGGCGCCAGCCGAGAGATCCTGGACACATGGATCGCGCGTTTGTCTCCCGGCTAGCCGAGATCTGCGGTAGCGATAACACCATCACCGACAGCCAGCAGCTACGGACCTACGAGTGCGACGGCCTGACCGCGCATCGCTGCAGCCCGGGCCTGGTCGTGCTGCCGGAGTCGGCCGAGCAGGTCGCGGCCGTGGTCGCGCAGTGCGCCGCGAGCCGGATCCCGTTCGTGGCCCGCGGCAGCGGCACCGGCCTGTCCGGCGGCGCCCTCCCCCGCGCCGACGGCGTGCTGATTGTCACCGCCAAGATGCGCAGGATCCTGGCCATAGACGCGCAGAGCAGGCGTGCGGTCGTCGAGCCGGGCGTCACCAACCTGTCGGTCAGCAAGGCCGCCGAGCCGTACGGCCTGTTCTACGCGCCAGACCCGTCCAGCCAGATCGTCTGCTCCGTCGGCGGGAACGTGGCCGAGAACTCCGGCGGAGCGCACTGCCTCAAGCACGGCTTCACCACCCACCACGTGACCGGTCTCGAGGTGGTCACGCCTCAGGGCGAGCTGACCTGGCTCGGCGACGGGACCGGTGCGGCGCCCGGCTACGACCTCGTCGGCGCGTTCACCGGCTCGGAGGGCACGCTCGGCATCGTCACCAAGATCGTCGTCAAGCTGACTCCCATCCCTGAGGCGGTCACCACCCTGCTGGCCGCGTTCAACTCCATGGGCGAGGGCGGCGCAGCGGTGTCGTCGATCATCGGCTCGGGCATCCTGCCTGCCGCGATCGAGATGATGGACGCGCTGGCCATCGAGGCCGCCGAGGCGGCGGTGGCCTGCCGCTACCCAGAAGGCGCCGGCGCCGTGCTGGTCGTGGAGCTCGACGGCCCGGAAGGCGATGTGGCCAGGGAGACCGCCGCGGTCAGGGAAATCTGCGAAGCCGAAGGCTCCTACGAGATCAGGGCGGCGCGCGACGCGGCCGAGCGCGCGGCGATCTGGAAGGGCCGCAAGTCGGCGTTCGCCGCGGTAGGCCGCATCAGCCCCGCCTACATCGTGCAGGACGGGGTCGTGCCGCGGACCGCGCTGCCGCAGGTGCTCGACAAGATCAGCGAGCTGTCGGCGGCGACCGGGATCAGGGTCGCGAACGTCTTCCACGCCGGCGACGGCAACCTGCACCC
>JASIGS010000202.1 GCA_030052355.1 Streptosporangiaceae bacterium
AGCGTCAGCGCCGGAAGGCACGCCGCCGCGCTGCAGTCGCCGCCACCAGCGGCGTCGCCGTCGTGGCGGTCGGGACCGCGATCGTTCTGGCCTCGCACGCGGGGGTGCCGACGGCCGGCCTTTCCGCGAAGCCGGGCACGACCGCCGCTGTGCCGACGCTCCCGGCGTCGGTTCCGACGTCGGCCCCCCCGGTCACGTACTCGATCAAGCCCGCCGCCGCCAATGTAACGGTTGTCGATGTCCTGACAAGGGCCGCGACGGCGGTCGGCTCGCAGGCCAACCTGGGTACCGGCTGGCCGGCTGGCGCCTACTGGCACACGGAGCAGCAGGTGATATCCGGAGGCAACCTGGTCTCCACAGACAACATCTGGACCAATGCCTCCGGCAGCGGGGTCGGTGAGGGTACCGACAGCCCGCCGTACCTGCTCAGCAGCCCCGGCGGACACCTGACCGCCGCCATTGGCGAGAAGAACTACACGTGGGCCCAGCTTGCCGCGCTTCCGACTGCTCCGGCGGAGTTGTGGCCCATCGTGAGGGCCGACGAGCAGATTCCGTTCAGTTCAACGGATCCCGGGGCCCCAAAATCCGGCCAGTCCGACCTCTTCGAGTCGATCTGGAACCTGGTCATGAGCGAGCCGGTTCCCGGCCCCCTGCAGAAGGCGCTGTACGAGGTAGCTGCGAAGATTCCCGGCGTCACGGTTGAGGGCCAGTACACCGATTCGCTCGGCCGGACCGGGACGGCCCTGCACATCGGGATGTGGACGATGGTCGTTGACCCTGGCACCGGTCAGATTCTTGCGATGATTCAGGCCGCCGGACCTCCGGTCACGGTGTGCGGTGCGTCGGGATGCACCCGGCAGCAGACGGCAGGCGCCTCCACGACCGTGTACATCACGGCCGGCTGGGCCTCGGCCGCGAGCATGCCGAAGGTTTCGCACAGCAGCGAGGTGCCTGCCACGTCGCCGACCCCGACTGCGACGGCCACGCCTTAGCCAGAAGATCAGGCAAAGATCCCGGGGCCCGTCGTGAGGCGCGGCCCTGGGATCTCTTGGCCTCCACGCATCGTCGGCCCAGTGCCACGGCAACCGGCCGCGGGAAAACTCGTGGGCCCGGCGCGAGGCTCCCCGCTAAACTCACCGCCCATGACCGAAGTGGACGAGCATGGCCGACCCGAGCCCCCGCTGGCGGCCGGCGAGACGGCAACACTCCTCGGATTTCTGGACTATCAGCGGGCCACCCTGGCGTGGAAGTGCGCTGGCCTGGACGCAACCGGATTGAACACGACGGTGGCCGTCTCGACCATGACGCTTGGCGGAATGCTCAAGCACATGGCGCTCGTCGAGGAGGGCTGGTTCTCCAGAACGCTGCATGGTCGAGACCAGCTGCCACCATGGGACGTGGTGGACTGGGAGGCCGACCCGGACTGGGAGTGGCACTCCGCCGCACTGGACTCGCCTGAGCAACTCCGCGCACTCTGGGAAGAGTCAGTGACCCGATCCCGTTCCTGCGTCGCCGAGGCGCTGGAGACCGGTGGTCTGGACCAGCTAGCGAAGCGGGCCTTGCGAGATGGGTCCGGGGTGAGCCTGCGCTGGATCCTGTGCCACATGATCGAGGAATACGCGCGGCACAACGGCCACGCCGACCTCATCAGAGAGTCGATCGACGGGGAGACCGGAGAGTAGCGGAGGGGCATGCGCCAGGCCGTCGACGTCCAGCTTCTCGATGCGGAGGCGGCGATGGCGCTGGCCGGCCGGATCTGGCCGTGCTACCGGGACGTGTTCGGCGATTTTGCCGACATGCAAGCCTGGCGTGACAGCATGTATGACCGGCACGCCGGCCGGGAAGGTTACCGGCTTGCCGTCGGCCTGGCCGGCTCGCTTGTCGCCGGATTCAGCTGGGGGTACGTCGGGCAGAGCGGCCAGTACTGGACCGATCTGGTCTGCGAGGCACTGCCTGCCAGCGTCACGGATGAATGGGTGGGCGGCCACTTCGAGTTCGTAGAGCTCGCCGTCTTGCCCAGCTACCGCCGGATCGGGCTTGGCCGCAGGCTTCACGACACGCTGCTCGCCGGGATCCGCCGCAAGTGCCTACTGAGTACCAGTGATGATCCCGGCGATCCAGCCGTGCAGCTGTACCTGAGCCGTGGCTGGCGGAAGCTAGGCGTCCTCCGGCCTGGCGTGCAGGTGATGGGCCTGATGCCGGCCAGCCTGGATGAGCCAACTGATGTCTGCTGAGGTCTCCATCGCCAGCACGCTGCGGGCGGCGGGCTGCGTCTTCGCTGAGGAGGAGGCGCGGTTGCTTCTGGCAGCGGCGGCATCGCCCGATGACCTCGCGGCCATGGTGGGGCGGCGAGCCGCGGGCGAGCCTCTTGAACAGGTACTCGGCTGGGCCGAGTTCTGCGGGCTGCGGATAGCCGTCGAACCGGGGGTCTTCGTTCCCCGCCGTCGCTCGGAGTACCTGGTCCGCCTAGCCGCGGAACTGGCCAGGGAGACGGCCGGGTCGCCATCGGCGACCGAGGCCCCGTTTGTCGTCGTCGACTTGTGCTGCGGCTCTGGGGCCATAGCCGCCGCGCTGGCGACCAGCCTCGCGCCAGCCCTTGGCCGACTGGACGTCCATGCCGCGGACGTCGATCCAGTGGCTGTGCGGTGCGCCCGCGGCAATCTCGCGCCCTGGGGCGGGCACGTGCACCAGGGCGACATGTATGAGTCACTCCCAAAGGGCATTCGCGGGCGCGTCGGCCTGCTCACCGCCAACGCGCCTTACGTCCCGACCACCGAGGTGTCCCTGATGCCGCCCGAGGCAAGGCTGTACGAACCGCCGACGGCACTGGACGGCGGCGCGGACGGTCTTGACATCCAGCGGAAGGTGGCGGCTGAAGCGACCGCCTGGCTCGCTCCCGGCGGCCATCTTCTGATCGAGACCAGCGACCGCCAGGCAGCACGAACAGCCGCCATGGTGGCCGACGCAGGCCTGGACGCGCGCGTGGTCAGCTCCGAGGAGTTCAGCGCGACGGTCGTCGTCGGGACGCAGTAGACCGCAAGGTCCCCGTCGGGCCCACCAAGCGATCAGCCAAACGGTCTTCATAGTCGTCTGTAAACCACCCTTCCACGCCAAGCGTCATGTCGGTTAGTTCGCCAAAAGAACGGAATGCCGACTGGCCACGAAGTCGGCATTGTCCTAGTTCTGCGGCAACGCCGAAAGCCGGGGGGCGGCGTGCTCCGCGAGCTTTCCCGCTAGAACCGCCGACGTCGTCGGCACCCAACGGGAGGGAATCTGCCTGTGTCACATGCCAGTCATCGCCTGAGCGGCCTTGGCCGCTGGCGTACTCAGATCATCGTCGTCGCGGGAGTTGCCGCAGCGGCCACGCTCGGCGCCGGAGTCTCTCTGGCCGCCACCTCGTCGCCCCCGTCGAGGACCGTCAACGCTTGCGAGAACACCAGTACTCACGCGCTGTACCTGAGGACGGGGAGCAAGTGCGCGAAGGGTTACGTCGGCCTGTCGTGGAACATCGTCGGGCCCAAGGGAGCTACCGGCAAGACCGGCCCGCAGGGTCCCGCCGGCGAGAACGGCAATAACGGCGAAAACGGTACCAACGGTGTCAGTCCAACGGTCCTCGAGCTGAACGGGACAGACTCAAACTGCCCCTACGGCGGTGACGTCGTCACTGGCGCGGATGAGATTGCCACTTACATCTGCAACGGGGCACCGGGTGCGGCCGGTCAGACCGGTCCGCAGGGTCCCGCAGGCAACAACGGAACCAACGGTCTGTCGCCGACCGTGACGACCGCGACCGCCCAGGAGTGCCCGAACGGGGGCGTGGTGATCACCGACCCGACCTCCGGCACGAGCTATCCCATCTGCAACGGCGCCGACGGCGCGACGGGGCCCGCTGGCGCTGCCGGCACCGACGGTCTCGCTGGCGCCATCTTGCGGTACAACAACTATCCGAGCGGCATCAGCCCCGGCGGGATCGCCACCGTCGAGTGCGGCGACACCGACGCTGTGTCGGAACAGTACGTAGCCATCAGCGGCGGCGTCGAAGTCGGCACCGGCACCGGGTTCCCGACCACCAGCGACCTCGCCTCGACGTCGCAGTCCATCCCGGTCGCAGCATCCTTCCCTGGCGTCATGGACTGGACGACCAACAGCCCGGC
>JASIGS010000203.1 GCA_030052355.1 Streptosporangiaceae bacterium
CTGAGCGCGGGAGACGGCGGACAGGCGATGCGAGTGCTGATAGCCGAGGACGACGAGTTCCTGGCCAGGACGGTGGCCGACGGCCTGCGCCGCGAGGGCATGGCCGTCGACGTCGCCCTGGACGGCGATGCTGCTCTCGAGCGCGCCGCGGTCAACCGCTACGACGTGGTCGTGCTGGACCGGGACCTGCCCGGCACGCACGGCGACGACGTCTGCCGGACGCTGACGCTCGGCAAGTCCGAGAGCCGGGTGCTGATGCTCACCGCGGCCAGGTCGGTTCAGGACCGGATCGAGGGGCTCGACCTGGGCGCCGACGACTACCTGCCCAAGCCGTTCCATTTCGCCGAGCTGACCGCCCGCATCCGGGCCCTGGGGCGGCGTGCCGCCGCGCCGCTACCGGCCAGCCTCGAACGTGGCGACCTGAGCCTGGACCCCGCGCGCCGGGTCGCGGTCCGGGCCGGGCGCCGGCTGCCGCTCAGCCGCAAGGAACTGGCCGTGCTGGAATACCTGCTGGCCGCGGACGGACGGCCGGTTCCGGCCGAGGAACTGCTCGAACGGGTCTGGGACGAAGCGGCCGATCCGTTCACCAGGACGGTCAAGACCACCATCGGCAGGCTCCGGGCCAAGCTCGGCGACCCGCCGGTGATCGAGACCGTTCGGGATACCGGTTACCGGATCGGAGAAGCATGATCCGCACTCTCCCCGCCTGGCTGCGCGCGCCCTCGTGGCTAAAACCACCCCGCCGGACCGCCCGGCTACGGCTTACCGTCCTTTACGGCGGGGTGTTTCTTGCCTGCGGCGCCGCCGTGCTTGGCCTTACCTACCTGCTCGACGGGCAGGCGATGCGGATAGCGCCTGTGCACGGCTACAGCCCACCGAAGAGTCCTAAAGTCGCACTCAGCCCCCTTGCCAACGCCGAGCAGACCAGAGTTCATGACCTCAAGGGAGAACTGCTCGCGCAGATCGCCGCCGACCGGCAGCAACTGCTGATCCAGTGCGGCATCGCGCTCGCGGTCGTCGCGGTGGCGGCCCTGGCGATCGGCTGGGTCATCGCCGGCCGGGTGCTGCGGCCGCTGAGCACGATCACAGCCGCCGCCCGCCGGATCTCCGCCAGCAGCCTGCACGAGCGGCTGGACCTGGCCGGACCCGACGACGAGCTCAAGGATCTCGGCGACACGCTCGACGACCTCTTCGCCCGGCTGGAGGCGTCGTTCGACGCCCAGCGGCACTTCGTCGCCAACGCCTCGCACGAACTGCGCACGCCGCTGACCAGGGAACGGGCCCTGCTCGAGGTGACCCGCTCAAACCCGGCGGCCACCAAGAGCACCTGGCTGGCCGTCAGCGAGGACCTGCTCGCCTTCAACGCCGAGCAGGAGGGTCTCATCGAGGCGCTGCTGACCCTGGCGAGCACGGAGGCTGGCCCGGGCGAGCGCGAGCCCGTCGACTTGGCGGCCGTCACCGGCGCCGCTCTTGATGCCGTCAGCCCCGCGATCGCCGGCCTCGGCCTGCACGTCCAGGCCGACACCGAGCCCGCGACCATCGACGGTGATCCCGTGCTGATCAGGCAGCTGGTGACCAACCTGATCGACAACGCCGTCCGGCACAACGTCGCCGGCGGGCAGGTCCAGGTCACCACCACGGCCGGCCGCACCGGCACCGTGCTGTCGGTGGCCAGCTCGGGGCCGGTGATCCCGGCAGCCGACGTCGACCGCCTGTTCCAGCCGTTCCAGCGGCTCGGCCCGCGCCCCGCGCGCCGCGACGGCGGCCACGGCCTGGGCCTGGCGATCGTCAGGGCCATCGCCGCCGCCCACGGCGCAGCCATTACCGCCGAGGCCTGTCCCGGCGGCGGCCTGGCCATCGGCATCGCCTTCCGGCCGGCCGCTCCCGCCGGCCCGCCGCACCTCACCGGCCAGCCAGCCGCGCAGAGCGCCGCGCAGCCAGCGGCCTTGGCAGCAGGTGTGAGCGTTATCACGAGGCCGACCGCTGACCAGGTCCGATGGCTTTGCTGAGCCCCCTGTTTATACTGTTGTAACGCGCGGGCAGGCCAGTTACTGGCGGCGCGCGGCCGGGCCAGAGTTGTCCCGTTGATCAAGGGCCAGTGTCGTCCCGATCCCACTTTCCGCCAGATCGGCCTAGGCGGCGAGACGAGACGACAGGAGAGCACCTGGATGCCATCTGCCCGCGAGCATGGCCCCGGCCTCTACGACCCCCGCTATGAGCATGACGCGTGCGGCGTAGGGTTTGTTGCCGATCTCACCGGCCAGGGCCGCCACGAGACCGTCGCCAGCGCGCTGACGGTGCTGCGCAACCTGGAGCACCGCGGGGCCAAGGGTGCCGACCCTGAGTCGGGCGACGGGGCCGGGATCCTGACCCAGATGCCTGACGCGTTCCTGCGCGAGGCCTGCGAGTTCGCGCTCCCGCCGGCCGGGAGCTACGCGGCCGGCATCGCGTTCCTGCCGCCCGAGACGCGCAGGAAAGACGTGCAGGCCGCCGTCGACCGGATCGCCGCGCAGGAGGGCCTGCGCGTCGTTGGCTGGCGGGATGTTCCGCATAATCCAGACATTTGTGGGAACGACGCGCGGGCGGTGCTGCCGGAGATCGTCCAGCTGGTCGTATCGGGGCTGGCCGGCGAGGCCGGCCTGGCACTCGAGCGCAAGGCGTACTGCCTGCGCAAGCGGGCCGAGCACGAGACCGGCGTGTACCTGGCCAGCCTGTCCAGCGCGACGATCGTGTACAAGGGCATGCTGACGGCGCTGCAGCTCGAGCCCTTCTTCCACGACCTGTCCGACGAGCGTTACGCCTCGGCCATCGCCCTGGTGCACTCGCGGTTCTCCACGAACACGTTCCCTTCCTGGCCGCTGGCCCACCCGTACCGGATGATCGCGCACAACGGTGAGATCAACACGATCCGCGGCAACCGGAACTGGCTGCGGGCCAGGGAAGCCCAGCTCAGCACCGACGTGTTCGGCACCGACACGGCCGGACGCGGGATCGAGCGGCTGCTGCCGCTCGACGACGACAGCGTCAGCGACTCGGCCAGCTTCGACGGCTGCCTGGAGCTGCTCTATCTCGGCGGTCGGTCGCTGGCCCACTCGGTGCTGATGATGATCCCGGAACCGTGGGAGAACCACGAGCAGATGGATCCCGCCCGGCGGGCCTTCTATCAGTTCCACTCCACCCTGATGGAGCCGTGGGACGGGCCCGCGCTCATCGCGTTCACCGACGGCACGGTGGTCGGCGCGGTGCTTGACCGCAACGGCCTGCGGCCCGGCCGGTTCTGGGTAACCAGCGACGGCCTCGTCGTGCTCGCCAGCGAGGTCGGCGTGCTGGACATGGACCCGGCCAGGGTCGTGCGCAAGGGCAGGCTCCAGCCGGGACGGATCTTCCTGGCCGACACCGGGTCGGGGCGGATCGTCGAGGACGAGGAGGTCAAGGCTGAGCTCGCGGCCGCGCATCCGTACGAGGAGTGGCTGCACGCCGGCCTCGTGCACCTGGACGATCTCCCCGACCGTAACCGCGAGCTGCCGGACAGCCGTGCACTGCTCACTCAGCAGCAGCTCTTCGGGTACACCGAGGAAGAGCTGCGCGTGCTGCTCGCCCCGATGGCGCGTACCGGGGCCGAGCCGCTCGGCTCCATGGGCACCGACACGCCGGTGGCCGTGCTCTCGGACCGGCCGCGGCTGGTCTACGACTACTTCACTCAGCTGTTCGCGCAGGTCACCAACCCGCCCTTGGACGCCATCAGGGAGGAGCTCGTCACCTCACTCGGCGCGTCCACCGGTCCCGAGCACAACCTGCTTGATCCTGGGCCTGCCTCCTGCCGCCAGGTGGTGCTGCCCTTCCCGGTGATCGGCGACAGCGACCTCGCCAAGATCGTGCACATCAACGACGACGGCGACCTGCCAGGTTTCGCGTCCTGCCTGGTGGACGGCCGGTACGAGGTGGCGGGCGGCGGCGAGGCGCTGCGGGCCCGGCTGGCGGAGATCAGCACGGAGGTCACTGCGGCGATCGAGGCAGGGACCCGCATCATCGTGC
>JASIGS010000204.1 GCA_030052355.1 Streptosporangiaceae bacterium
TCTTGCGCGGCGTATCTTCGGCAGCACCAAGGGCATGAACTGCTGGCCGCCGAAGCCCGGTTCGATCGTCATGAGCAGCAGCATGTCGATCTCGGGCAGCAGGTCGGCGTACGGCTCTACCGGCGTGGCCGGGTTGAACGCGACGCCGGCCCGGGCACCCGCCTTCCTGATCTCGCGCAGTGTCCTGACCGGCGCGCTGGCGGCCTCGGCGTGGATCGTGACGTTGCGCGCGCCGGCCTCGGCGTAGGACACTGCCCAGCGATCCGGGAACTCGATCATCAGGTGGCAGTCAAGCGGCAGCCGGGCGTGCCTTCGCAGCGCCTCCACGACCGGGAGCCCGATGGTCAGGTTCGGCACGAAGTGGCCGTCCATGACGTCCACGTGCAGCCAGTCGGCGGCCGACGAGACGGCTTCCGCCTCGTCGGCGAGCCTGGCGAAGTCAGATGCCAGCAGACTCGGCGCTATCTGCACGCTCATGATGCCGCCGATTCTAGACTGTCAGACCGCGCGGCTAGGTTCGGGCGCATGTGGGGGTCTTGCACACGCTAGGAGGCGTCGTGACAACGCAGGCACCGGATCGTCTGCTCGACCGCGTGCGCAAGCTGCTGGCCAAGGCCGAGGCCGATGGCGTCACCGTGCAGGAGGCGCAGGCCCTCACCGCCAAGGCCGCTGAGCTCATGGCCAAGTACGGCATCGACCGCGCGCTGCTGGCCGCACAGCGGCCGGATACCGACAGCCCTGACAGCCGCCTCGTGGAGGTGGACAACCCGTGGGGCCGGGTGAAGGCGCACCTGCTCTGCGGTCTCGGCACGGCGCTGCGCTGCCAGTGCATCCTGGTGACGTCTGGCCGGGGTCCGGGGGCTGGCACTGCCGCCCTGAAGGTACACGTGTTCGGCTACGCCTCCGACATCGAGCGGACCGATCTGCTGTACACCTCGGTACTGATCCAGATGTGGCACGGGCTGGCCGCGGCGCAGGTGCCGGGGTGGGCAGCGAGCCCGCGCGCTTGGCGGCGTAGCTGGCTGCTCGGCTACACGGCCGCGGTAACCGCCCGGGTACGGGCTGCCGAGGAGCACGCGGAGCGCGACGCCGCAGACGCCGCTGCGGCCGACGGCCAGGGCTCGTCCCGCGCGGCGCTGGTGCTCGCGGATCGCTCGCTCGTCATCAGGCGCAACGTCGAGCAGGCCTACCCGCACGTCCGCACCGCGCATACGACCTACAGCGGCAGCGGCTACGGCGCCGGCTACGCCGAGGGCAGGCGCGCCGACATCGGCACCGCCAGGGTGGGCAGGCGCCCGGCGCGCTCACTGACCGGCGCCCGACGATAACGAAAGGTTCGCCCGCCCATTGCGGACTAAACCTTCACCAAGCCATTGCCGACCATTAACGAATCCGTCCCTCAGGCGCAGAAGGCCGACTGAATCGTTTGGGTGCAGTGCAGTCCCCCGCACCCGACAGGAGCAAGGCCTATGCCCGAACTCACCAGACGGCGCCTGCTGACCACCGCGGGCGCCGCCGCGACCGCCGCGTTCGCTGCGGAGTTCCTCCCGATGAGCGTCCGCAAGGCGCTGGCGACCGGCCCGCAGCACGGCACCGGGAAACTCAGCGACATCAAGCACGTCGTAATCGCCATGCAGGAGAACCGGTCGTTCGACCACTACTTCGGGACCTTGCCCGGGGTGCGCGGATTCTCCGACCCCACCGCCCTCACGCTGCCGGACGGCCAGCCGGTGTGGTACCAGCCCATCCCGACCTCGCCGCCGAGCTCCAACCCGACCGAGTACACCAACCCGGACGGATACCTGCTGCCGTTCCGGCTGAACACGCTCACGACCAGCGCCCAGGCCATCCCGTCCACCAGTCACGCCTGGTACTACCAGCACACGTCCTGGGACAACGGCGCGATGGATGGCTTCGTCACCTCGCACCTCGCGGCGAACGGCAACGACGGTCCCTACACGATGGGCTACTACGCCCAGGAGGACATCCCGTTCCAGTGGGCGCTTGCCGAGAACTTCACCATCTGCGACAACTACCACTGCTCGGTGCTGGGCCCCACCTGGCCTAACCGGCTCTACCACTGGAGCGCGTGGATTGACCCGCTGGGAGTCGCGGGCGGCCCCATCACTGCGAACGTCGACCCGACACCCTACGAGTGGATGACCTACCCGGAAGCGCTCACCAACGCTGGCGTGAGCTGGCAGTGCTACCAGGAAGTCGACAACTACGAGACCAACCTGCTCGAGATGTTCAAGAACTTCCAGAACGCGCCGGTCAGCTCGCCGCTCTACCAGGGCGCCATGCGTACCTTCTCCTCCGGCCAGTTCGAGTGGGACGCAGCGCACGACCGGCTGCCCACCGTGTCCTGGATCATCCCGACCAGCTACCAGTCCGAGCACCCGGACTACACCCCGGCAGCCGGCGCGGACTTCATCGCCAGCAAGATCGCGGCGATCGCGTCGAACCCCGACGTCTGGGCCAAGACCGTGTTCATCCTCAACTACGACGAGAACGACGGCCTGTTCGACCACGTCCTGCCGCCCACGCCGCCGGCCGGCACGCAGGGTGAGTTCATCCAGGTGACCGGCAACCCGAACTGGCCCATCGGCGGCGGTTTCCGGGTGCCGTGCACCATCGTGTCCCCGTGGACCCAGGGCGGCTGGGTCGCCAGCCAGCCCTTCGACCACACCTCGAGCCTGCAGTTCCTCGAGAAGCTCACCGGTGTCACGGTGCCGAACATCACCTCCTGGCGACGCCAGACGTTCGGCGACCTGACCTCCGCCTTCGGCTTCCCCCAGTTCCCGAGCGCGGCACCGCTGCTGCCCGGCACGAAGGCGAAGCTGGCGCAGACCGCGATCAACGTCAACACACTGCCGGCGCCGGTGTTCCCCGGTGCCAGCCAGACCAAGCCCGTCCAGCAGACGGGACCGCGCCCCCGCCCGCGCCACACCACCCGCGCAGCCTGACGAGCGGAAGGAGAACCTCACGTGTCTGCAGACTCAGCCAAGACCCGTAGCCGCCTCGTCAGACTGTCCCTGATAGGCGGCGGCGTGGCCGTCGTGATCGCCATCCCGGCTGCCGCCATCGGCATGACCGGCGCCCTCGCCTCGCACCCGAGCAAGGTCGTTAACGCACCCCAGCACGCGGTCAAGCTCAGCGTCGGCGAGAAGTTCACGCTCAAGCACGAGTCCGGCCTCACCGCAGCGGACTCCAGCACCGACTACATCGCGTACGTTGCCGCCGCAGGCGGCGACGAGGTGGTCGGCATCAACCTGTCCACCGACACGGTCACGACCGTGCTGTCGGCCGACAGCACCGAGGGCGTCGCGGTCACTCCTGACGGCTCGACGGTCTACATCGCCGAGACCGGCCAGTACCAGGTCATCGCGGCGAACCCGGCCACCGGGGCCGAGACTCCGATCTATGTGGGGCCGTACCCGCAGGACGTCGCGGTCTCACCCGATGGCAGCGAGGTGTACGCGACGGTGACGGGTGGCGACAGCGGGCCCGGCGGGTCCAACGTCGTCGCCGTGATCTCCACCGCCACCAACAAGGTCACCGGAGACATCACGGTGGGCACCGGCCCGCGGCAGGTCGAGTTCTCGCCCGACGGCAGCCGCGCGTACGTGACCACCGAGACCGGCCTTGACGTGATCGACACAGCGACCGGCGAGGTCGTCAACTCGGTCCCGATCCCGCAGGGAGCTCAGGGCCTGGCGGTCAGCCAGGACGGCAGCACCGTGTACGTCACCGGCCCGGGCACCAACACCCTGTACAAGATCGACGCGGCCACCGATCAGGTGATCGCGAGGATCAAGACCGGCCCGGAGCCGTACGCCGTGGGCGTCACGCCAGACGGCACGCAGGCGTTCGTGGCCGACATGAACGCTAACGAGGTATCCGTGGTGGACACCGCCACCGACTCCGTGACGACGACCCTGCCGGCCGGCACCCTGCCGGGTTCGGTAGGGATCACGCCGGACGGCTCCGAGGTCTTCGTGGGCAATGTCCTGTCCGGTGACGCCACGGTCATCGATCCGGCAACCGACACCGTCATCGGCACGGTCCTGCAGGGCACGGGCACGTCCAACCTGGACGCGGCACCGCTCGGCATCGCTTTCACCCAGTCCTGACGAGTTCGCTGTTCGTTCTCTGTTCGGGCGCCGGGCTCACGCCCGGCGCCTGAGCTGTACCGCCTTGGCTCAAGGCGCCAGGCTCACGCCCGGCGCCTGAGCAGGGCGAGAAACATCGCGTCGGTGCCGTGCCGGTGCGGCCAGAACTGCGCGTAGCGGCTGTCCGGTCCGGCGCAGGCCAGTCCCGGTACCTCCGCGAGCACGCCAGGCGCGTCGAGCACCTCGACGTCGGCGCGTGCTGCTAGCACGTCGGAGACGACGCCACGGGTCTCGGTCAGGTGCGGCGAGCAGGTCGCGTAGGCAACGACCCCGCCCGGCCGCGCCGCGTCAAGTGCGCTGGAGAGCAGGCCGCACTGCACGGCGTGCAGCGCGCTCACGTCCCCCGGCGTCCGCCGCCACCGCGCCTCCGGCCTGCGGCGCAGCGCGCCGAGTCCGGAGCAGGGCACGTCAGCGATCACCCGGTCGAAGGTGCCGGGCCGCCAGGCCGGCTGTAGCCCGTCCGCGACGACCACGCC
>JASIGS010000205.1 GCA_030052355.1 Streptosporangiaceae bacterium
GTCGGCTTGACCAGCGAGGTCACCGGTGTCGGGCGCCCCCGGGCGGGGCGCATCCTGTGTCCATCGGTGCCGTAGATACCCGTGGCACCATGCCGCAACCATTCGTGCCTAGCGGCCGGGCCGCGACGCGCGGGGGAAAGGATCCAGACATCGCCCGGCATCCGCTGCCAGATCGTGACCGTGTGAGAACTGCCGTTCCAGGCAACCTGGAGTTACGCTAAAACGTCTAGAAACCCGAACGTGTCTTTTGCGATGTGCTGCCCTGCTAACCGCCGATTCACCGTGGCGTGCTGAGCAGGGCAGCAATTATGCCGGGGAGTTTTAGGAGCGAGCATGAGGATGACGGTCAGGCGGTGGCTCATCACCGCCGGCGCAGCGGCTGCCGTCGGCGCGATGGTGTACGGGCAGGCAGGGGCGGCCACGGCCGCACCGGCGGCTCCCGTCGCGCCGAAGACGACAGCTGCGAGTTCCGCGTATAAGCCACCGACCAAGCCGCTGTACTACGGCGAGTCTGGTGCAGCGGTCAAGAGCGTGCAGGAACGACTGAACCAGTTGCACTACTACGCCGGGCCGGACGACGGCGTGTACGGCTCCGACACACTTGAGGCAATCTGGGCGTTCCGCGAGGTACAGGGCCTGGGGCTCAACTTGTACAACAACGGAACACCTGGCGAGGGCAACGACGGCACCCCGGCGAACGAGGCGTTCCTCAAGGCGCTCGTGCACCCCAAGGCGCCGAAGGCGCTCGTGCCCAAGGGCGGCGCCAGCCGGATCGAGATCAACCAGAACATCGAGGTCCTTGTCCTGTACAAGAACGACAAGCCCGACCTGATCCTGCACGTGTCGACCGGCGGCAGCTACTACTACCCGTGCCCGGGTGACCCGTCGGCGACCTGCGGGCCGGCCATCACGCCGGACGGCAATTACCACGCGCTGTCGTTCGTCCCCGGCTGGGTTACCGTACCGCTCGGTTATATGTACAACCCGACCTTCTTCATCGGGACCGCCTACGCCATTCACGGTGACATTCCGGTGCCGTGGTACCCGGCTTCGCACGGCTGCGTGCGGATCTGGATGGACGCGGCGAGCTGGTTCCACTCAAAGCTGAGCATCGGCGGGTCGCACCCGACGCCGATCTACATCCGCGGTACCGCGCCCGCGTACCCGGCCAGCAACTAAGGGTGTCAGCCGCCAGCGGCGGCCGCCGGTCCCGGCGGCCGCCGCTGGCGTGATCTTCGAAGGCTGCGCCGGAGCCGCCGCCCGGTCGCTGACTTGGCCAGATTCCGCTCAGCGGGATATAAGCTATCTCGGTCAAGGGAATTCCGGTGACTGAGAGTAGCGATGTTGCGACAGATATCCGTGGCCGCCGCCTCCGCGGTCGCGCTGGCCGGTCTCGCCGCGTGCGGCAGCACTACCACGAACACAACTGCCACGTCCGCGAGCGCCGCGAGCTGCAGTTACGCGTCCATCCAGAGCGAGCTGTACCAGAAGGGCGCGCTCACGGTCGCCACGGACAAGCCCGCGTACACGCCCTGGTTCGAGAACAACGACCCGGCCAACGGCAAGGGATACGAGAGCGCAGTCGCCTACGCGGTCGCCAAGCAGCTGGGATTCAAGCCCAGCCAGGTGCACTGGGCCTATGAGCCGTTCAACGACTCGTACGCGCCGGGACCGAAGAAATTCGACTTCGACATCAACGAGATCTCCTACACGCCGCAGCGGGCGACCGCGGTCACGTTCTCGATCAGCTACTACAACGTCACGCAGGCCCTCGTGGCGATGCAGGGCACGCCGATCGTGACCAAGCACACGCCGGCCGAGCTGAAGAAGTACGTCTACGGCGACCAGATCGGCACGACCAGCCTGCAGTACATCAACACCGAGATCCAGCCGGACAGCACGCCGAAGGTCTACCAGACGCTCAACGTCGTGGCGTCGGCGCTGCAGGCCCACCAGATCGAGGCGTTCGTGACCGACACGCCGACGGCTCAGTACATGGCCGCTGACCAGATTCCGCACGCCGTCATGATCGGCCAGTTCCCGTCGGCTGACGAGCACTACGGACTGCTGTTCAGCAAGGGCAATCCGCTGGTCACCTGCGTAAACAAGGCACTCACGACGCTTACGTCGGACGGGACGCTGGCAGCGCTGCAGAAGCAGTACCTCGGCATCTACGAAGACGCGCCGACGATCAAGCCGTAGCTCTAACTTGCAGATTCTGGTGTCATGACGGCGCAGGACAGTTTCGGCGACGACCCGCTGAACACCTCAGTGGTCGGCAGCGTGGGAACCGGAGCCCAGATCGCTGGCTCGCTCGGGACCGGGGGGCGCGGCCCCCGGCTGCTGTCCGGGGGCGGGCGGCGCGCTGCCGTGGTCTCGACGCTGAGCACGGTGGTGGTGCTGGCCGCGCTGGTCGCGATCTTCTGGCTGGCGCCCGGCAGCGAGGCGGTGCGGCATACCTTCTTCAACCCGACGGACATGTGGCAGTCCTTCATCGGGGACCCGAAGAAGGGCTACTACTCGGTCGGCGCGGCCATCTGGCTGAACATCCGGATGTTCCTGGTCGCTGAGGTGCTGATCCTCATCCTGGCGCTGGTCATCGCGCTGGCCCGGCAGTCGACGAGCGCGGTGATGTTCCCGTTCCGGGTGCTCGCCATGCTGTACGTGGACTTCTTCCGCGGTGTGCCGCTGCTGCTCGTGGTCTTCGCGATCGGGCTCGGTGTCCCGGCCCTCCGGCTTACCTTCGTGTCCAGCCAGTCGGCGGCTGTCTACGGAGTGGCGGCACTCGTGCTGTCCTACTCCGCCTACGTGTCCGAGGTCTACCGGGCCGGGCTCAACTCGGTGCATCGCAGCCAGGTGGCGGCGGCCAGGTCACTCGGCCTGTCCCACGGCACCGCGCTGCGCTACGTGATCCTGCCGCAAGCCGTGCGCAACATCATCCCGCCGCTGCTGAACGACTTCATCAGCCTGCAGAAGGACACCGCGCTCGTCGCGGTGCTCGGCGCCATCGAGGCGAACGAGGCCGCCCAGATCTACAGTGCCACCGTGTTCAACTTTTCCAGCTTCACCGTCGCGGCCATCCTGTTCCTGATTCTCACGATCCCGCTGGCCAGGTTCACCGACCGGCTCATCGCCAGGGACCGCCGGCGCCGGCTGGCCGGGGGGATCGTGTGAGCGCGGCAAATCTGGCGGCCGACGGCCAGTTCGCCGGC
>JASIGS010000206.1 GCA_030052355.1 Streptosporangiaceae bacterium
GGCCCCTCGGGCCCTGTGGACGAACACCGTCGAACTGTCAGTCCGGTGCGATCTAGCCGCAGCACCGGATGACTGGTGCTACAGCTCCTTCAGCGCCGTTGTCATGAGGGCCGCCGAGTCATCCGGGGACAGGGCAGCCGCTTGGAGGTGGCGGAAGAGCACGTTGTACCGGTCGACTTCGGCGTGGTTCTCGACCCACAACACGCCGGTGGGGTACCCGATGGCGGCAACGTCGGGATCGGCCGCGTTGGGAAAGCCCAGGATCACGAACGGGAGGTCAAGGGCGACGTACGCTCCGCTGCTGAAGGAAATGAACTGCAAAAACGTGCTCTTTGCCGAAGCGAGCTCTAGAAGATGCGTGATCTGCCTGCGCATGAGCTCCCGGCCGCCGATCTTTCGGCGTAGCGCGGCCTCATCCAGCACCACCGACATCGTGGGCGGCCTGGTCGCTGCGATCTCCTGCCGCTCCATGATCATCTCGACCATCCTGTCAGCAGGCCCTGGATACCTACCGGGCCCCGCCCGGCCGGCCGTGATGACCGCGCGCGCGTAGTCCTCGGTCTGAAGAAGGACGGGGATGCGGGCCACCGCGTACTGCTTGATGTCTGCGGCTTCGCTCTCCATCCCGAGGTAGGTGGACAGGTGCGGTTCCACGATGTCGCCGTAGCTTTGCCACCATCCTTTCTGCCGCGACTCACGGGCCAGTTGGATCAGCCTGTCCTGTTCGTCTGCCGCCACCCCGTAGATCCTCAGCAGGTCGCGGACATCCCTCGGCGAGACAAGCACTTGTCCTGTTTCGATCCGGCTGATCTTCGACGCTGAGCAGTCCAGCCGCGCGGCGACCTCTTCGCAAGTCAAATGGGCGGCCTCGCGCAGGCGCCTCAGCTCCGCGGCAAGCCGCTTGCGCCGGACCATGGGATAGCCCTTTCGAAGCCGCGATCATTACAGTGCAATGCTAGTAATGCACCCCGCGACCTCCGCCTGTTTCGCGACGCGGGAGATTCTGGGCGCCATAGCGTGTCGATCCGACCCGTTGCGCACTTGAACCTAACCCTGCGTCAGCCCATACCCTCGCTGGTGTGACGGTACAAGGCAAGGTGTGGAAGGTCGGTGAGTTGGCTCGCGATACCGGCCTCACGGTACGCACGCTGCATCACTACGACCAGCTCGGGCTGCTCTCGCCGCTGTCGAGAACCGAGGGCGGGCATCGTTGCTATACCGCTGACGATGTCTGCCGCCTGCAGCGCATCGTCGCGCTGCGAAACCTGGGCATCTCCCTGGAGGAGATCGGGACGCTCCTGGATGGTGAGCCCGATCCGGTCATGCTGCTTCGACGTCAGCTCGACGTCGTGGATGAGCGCATCCGCAGCGCCGTCACGACGCGAGCCCGGATTCTTGACGTGCTCGCTAGTCGCTCCATGAACGCCGAACCTACCGCAGATCAGCTGCTGCAACTGATCGAGGAGACCGCAGCCATGACCGAGCCAAACACTCCAGAGCAGTTCTCTTCCCTCGTGCTCTTCACTGGCCACATCGATCAGTCACGGGCGTTTTACCGCGCGGTCGGGCTTCAGCTCCATGACGAAGATCACGGGGGCGGCCCCGTGCACTACGCCGCCGACATCAACGGAGTTCATTTCGCGCTCTTTGATGCAACGGATTCGAGCCGGCGCGCTCCTCAGTGGCGCGAAGCCGGAAGCTCGTTCCCCGGCTTCTATGTCACCTCGCTCGATGACACTGTGGCAGCTCTGACTGCCCTGGAAGCACCGGTGCTGGCCGGGCATCAGGTCCGGGACTGGGGATGCCGTGCCGTCGTCGAAGACCCGGACGGCCGTCCTGTCGAGATCAACCAGCGTGACCACTGCGCCATCGAGTGAAGGAAGTGCGTGCCTGTTGGGTTTTCGTAGCTAGGCGCCGCCGGAGATCACGGTCAGGCCGTGCTCGCCGAGTGCGGCCGCCGTCAAGTCAGTCGGCTTCCGGAGCGGTCGTCTCGCTGCCCACGAGTCGGGCTGACCACTTCTCTTTGATGCGGGCGTAGCGCCAGATGAGGATGGTGGCAGCCCAGATGACGATGAACATGCCGACGATGACGAACCCGGCGGTGTCGGACGCCTCCCGGAGCACCTCGGAACCCAGGGGTGAGCAGCGCGCACCTGCCAGCCGGCACCTCCGCTAGGCCCGGTAGCGGGCGCTGATGCCGCGGGACAGGGTGGGATATGGCCGGTCGTCGACGATGCGCTTCATCACGATGGTCGAGGTCAGCCGGTGAACCCCGGGGAGGGCAGCGAGTTTTTCGTCGCGCAAGGCCTGGTAAGAGGCCAGGTCGGCGGTGGCGACCCGGATCAGGTAGTCAGGGTCACCGAACAGGCGCTCGGCGTGGCGGATCTCGCCGATCGCGGCCAGGCCTTGCTCGAATGCGGTGATGGTTGATGCGTCCTCGCGGTCCATGGTGACCTGGACCAGGACTTCGAAGCCGAGCCCGACCGCTGCCGGGTCGATGACGGCCCGGTAGCCGCGGATCACGCCAGCATGTTCGAGCTCGCGCAGTCGCCGGTGGCACGGGGCGACGCTCAGCGCGACGCGCTGCGCGAGTTCGGTGACGGTAAGTCGGCCCTCCGCCTGCAACTCAGCAAGTATCTTGCGATCAGTTGCGTCCACTCGACTAGTTTATTGCGTGAATCGGTGTCGCATGACATAAAGACATAAAAAAATATCGGCAGATCGGGCGTAATTTTGCTTCCAGTGAGACCAGTCACCATCGCCCACGGGACAGTCATGACCAGCCTGTTCGACTACGCTCCCATCGCCGCCACCTGCTTCGCCGTTCCGCAGTTCCTGCCCCAGATTCGCAAGCTCTTGGCCGCCGGCGACACCGCCGGACTGTCTTGGCCTTGGGCCGCGCTGACGGCCGTCAACAACGCCGCCTGGATCGCATACTTCGCGTTTGCCCGCTACTGGACCGCTCTGCTTCCCTCGTCCTCAGCGATGCTGCTCGCTGGCACGCTCGCGGTCATGCTGGCCCGCCGCGGCCTGGCCAAGCAACGGCAGGCCACCGTCGTCGCCGCCTGGGCTGCCATACTCGGCGCTTCCTACGGTGTTGCCGGACGGACGGGCCTCGGCACGCTGCTCATCGCCGCGTTCGTCCTCCAGGTCGCGCCCTCGATCTGGACTGCCTACCGGACCCCGTTCCCCGGCGGTGTCTCGGCTGGGACCTGGCTGCTTGTCCTCGGCGAACTGTCCTGCTGGCTCACGTTCGGTCTGCATACGCACGACCCGCGGCTGATCGTCCTCGGTGCCAGCGGGATCAGCGCCAGCACGCTCATGCTCGCTCAGATCTGGCGGACCCGCGCACGCTCAAGTGCCGCCACCGCCAATGGTGCCGACGTAGTCGGCAGGGCTGGAACCTGACCGTGGCGGCCTCAGGGCCCGGCGCGAGAACAAGCAGAAGGCGCAGCCGGGCCTGTCAGCGCACGCTACCCACGGCCACCGCGCCGCCCTCAGGCTGCCGAAACAGCGCCGGCTCGCCATCCCTGTCGGTGCCAGCCACGGCGGCCAGCACCTCAGCCGCTGGAATGCCCTGCAGCGCCGCGCCGGGCACCCAGGGTCGCTCCGCGTTGCCAGGGTCGGTTGGCTTAAGGAACGAGGACAGTGCGCTCGCCCCGCGGGCCGCTCCGGGTCCAGGCAGCCTCCACGTCGGCGAGCGGCACCGGATTCGCGGTCACCGCTATCGCGCCGGAGTCGATCTCGGCCACCAGCGAGGGAAGCTCGGCGAGGTATGCCCGCCCCGACACCGCGCCCTGGCCGTTGCCCAGTACGCGGAGGTTCGCCGAGCGCAGGGCGACGGAGGGCAGCTCGATCGTCGGGCCGGCCACGGATCCGATCTCGATCCAGTTCAGCTCCCGGCTGCGGTCAGACCGGGCGGTGAGCAGCGCCATGATGGCAAGCTGAGCGGGCTTGCCCCACAGGTAGTCGAGGACGATGTCGACCTCCGCGGCGGCCGCTGCCAGCGCTGCGCCCGTCGCCTCGTCATCGGCGGTCAGCGGGATCACGTCGTCGGCGCCGGCCGCCGCCACCGCGGCGAGACGGCCAAGGTCGCGCCCCGCACCCACCACTCGTCCAGCACCGAGCCGCTTGGCGACCTCGACGGCCATGGCTCCGGCGTTCCCGGTCACGCCCAGGACCAGGACGCTCTGGCCGGGCTCGATCGGCACGCGGGCCCGCAGCGCCATCCACGACGACATGGCCGGGTTCATCGCGGCCGCGACCTTGGCGACGTCCACGTCGTCGGGCAGCTCAATGGCACGGCGAACGTCGGCGACAGCCTTTTCGGCCATCGTGCCGAGAGCATCATCATCGGCCGCGAAGTAGATCAGCTTGCCGTCTGGGCGCCGCCCGACGGCGTCGACGCCGGGGATCATGGGGAGCGTGCCGGTGCTGGTGTAGTGCACCCCAGCGGCACCGCTCCGGACGCGCGGGTGGAGCCCGGCCGCCAGAACGTCGACGAGCATCTCGTCGCTGGTTCCCGGCCGTGGAACGTCGAAAGGCAGGTAGTGCGGCGGCTCGCTGAAGGACGTGACCACCGCGGCATTCATCTTGTCCATAACTCATCGTCTCCTGGTGCGAGCCTTGCCCATTTAGTTGGTGCCACGTACTAAAGTAGTTTGTGGCACGTACTAAGTCAAGTACAGTTGGCTCATGGCACCGGAATCGGAAGGCCCCGCGGCGGCGCACGGGCGACTGAACATCGTCGACGCACTCGCTCAGCTGGCCTTCGTCATCCACGGCATGCTCGAACTCCGGGCGGCAGAGCACGACCTCTCGATCACCCAGGCCCGCCTCCTCGGCGTCCTGCGCGACCGTACGCCGACCATGAACGAACTGGCCAGGCTGCTCGGGCTGGACAAGTCCAGCACCTCTGGGCTGGTCGACCGGGCCGCGCGCCGCGGCCTGGTGGTCCGCATCCCGTCGGCTGAAGACAAGCGCGCCGTACTCGTCAGCCTCACCGACCAAGGCCGATCGCTGGTGTCGCGCGCCGCAGCCAGCTTCGGTACCGAACTATCAGCGATGCTCGACCTCCTGCCCCCGTCAGACCGCGATGCGCTGTCCGCGATCGTCAGCCGGCTCCTCGTCGCCTATGCCGCCGGCCACGAAGTCGACCTGCTCGCTGGCCTCGACACCCAGGTCCCTCCCGCCGCGCAGCAGGCCCAATCGATCGGAGAGGCTTCAGTCGCTTCGGCGCAGCGTGACGTCAAACCGGCCGGAGATGACTAGGAAGAACTCGCTCGGACGCCCGGCAGCGCCGTGCGCAGCTGACTTGTGCGTCACCAGGCGGGCGGATCGCCGTAACCGCCGTCACCGGTCGCCAGCCCGTACGAAGGGCAGTGACTGGACTTGATCGGGAGTGGCCCGTGATCTGCCGCGCAGGCATCGAGCGCTCCGCACGCGGCTAGGCGGACCTCAGCAGGCCGCGGTCGAGGACGGCTGGGATGTACAGCTCGCGGTAGCCGTGCTCATCGAACAGGACCGTCACGTGGTCACCGTCGTAGCGCTGCACCGAGCCGTTGCCCCAGCGCTCGCTCACGACGCGCGCACCCACCGGGAAGGGAACCGCCTCTGCCGGGGCCGATGCGAGCGCGTGGTCGTTGTCGCAGTTTCCGCAGGGACCGGGGTAGTCCTGCCCGAAGTAGGTAAGCAGGAACGAACGTCGGCACCCGGTGTGATCTACGTACCGGCGCATCATCGTGAGCCGCGTGCGGTCAATCTCACGCTCGCGTTGGGTTGCCGCCTCCGATGCCGTGAGCGCCGCCTCGACGCTCAACGTGCCCGACCAGCTGACGCTGCCGTCCACCCCCCAGGACGCTGCGCCAAGGTCCGCCAGCCGACTCAGTGCCGCCGTCTGCAGCCGCTTGCCGTGCTCGATCCGCTCGCCGGCGGCCAAGGCAGCCGCCACCCGCGCTACCGGCGCGCTGGGCAGGCCCCGCTCGGTCAGGAAACGCGCCGTGTCGAAGTCCTCGTAGCGGTAGAGCAGTCGCACCTGCGACGGCGCGCCGTCCCGCCCGGCCCGTCCGATTTCCTGGTAGTAGGCGTCGAGCGAAGGCGGCGGGTCATAGTGCACCAGCCAGCGGACGTCGGGCTTGTCGATGCCCATGCCGAACGCGACCGTGGCGGCAATGATGCGGGCAGATCCGTCGAGAAAAGATGTCATCGCATCGTGCCGCTCCCTGCCGCTCAGGCCGGCATGGTACAGCCGCACCTGCTCACCTGCCGAAGCCAGCGCGTCGTGGGCCTGCTGTGAGCTGGCATGCGTCGCCGCATAGACAATCCCGGGACCTTCTAGGGCGGCGGCGGAGCGGATGAGTTCCCGGTCCTTATCGGCGACACTGAGCACGTGCTGGGATGACAGGTGCAGGTGAGGTCGGTCGAAGTCACCGATCACCACCTCGGGATTACGCAGCCCGAGACGTCGGATGATCTCCGTTCGGACCGGCGGAGCTGCGGTTGCGGTCAGCGCGAGGCGCACTGGCGCCCCTACTGCCTCACTTTGTGCGCCGAGCATCATGTAGTCGGGCCGGAAGTCGTGACCCCACTGGCTGATCAGGTGCGCTTCGTCAACGGCGAACAGGCCTGGCCGCGCGCGCCTGAGCGCCTCGCGGGTATCCGGGATGGCCAATTGCTCCGGGGACAGGAAGACGAACGTATTCGAGTCACACGAGGCGAGCAACGCCGCCGCATGCGCCCCGGCCGACTGCTGCGAGTTGAGGACAATCGCCGTCAGGCCGCTCGCACGCAGATGCGCGAACTGATCGTCCTGCAGCGCTATGAGCGGCGATATCACAATCGTCGGCCCCGCCCGCAGAAGCCCTGCCAGCTCGTAAATCGCCGACTTCCCGCCGCCAGTGGGCAGCACGGCGAGCACATCGCGGTCACCCGCGAGCGCCTCGACCGCGCGCAGCTGGCCAGGACGAAGCTGTGCGAATCCCAAGCGATCGCGGGCAAGCTCCTCGATCAAGGGTTCACTCGGCCAAGCATGCAGGAACCAGCGCGAACTACGGATTCCCGATCAGAGGTCAGCGCAACTGTCACGGTGACCACGCTATGATCCGGACTCTCCCGGCCGCCAGCGGGTATCGGCCGCTGCAACGTCAGCTCCGCTCGGTGGCCCCGCCCGGGGCCGGGTTATCCGGAGCGGCTGCACCGCCGGTGGGGCTTGTCAGCGGTGCCGGATCAGCCGGCGGGTTCGGCTGCGAAGGCCGGCCCCCGATGAAGTCCTCCCAGTCTGCCTGGACCGGTTTCCATCGGCGGTCGAATGCTGCGGCCCGGCGGGTGGCATGCTCCAGCTGCTTGCCCTGGTAGAAGCGCCGCGCCCAGATCGAGTTCGGCCTGGCCAGCCGCACCGCGCCGATAACCCCCACCGGTGGCAGGAACAGGCCGAACAGCCCCGACCGGTACTTTCCCTTGAGGACGCAGACCAGTGCCAGGCAGCCATCGATGACCAGGACTGCGCTCGCGCTAAGCCGCAGCGAGAGCTCGGCGCTGTCGACGTTCGCGACCCGCACCGGGCTGAACCCGACCAGGGCCAGCCCGAGGCAGGCAGCAACCAGGGTGACCGCCTCCACTGAGAGCTGGCCCTCGCCGCTCCAGTAGACGTCCTGCAGGTGCAGGATCAGCGCAAACTCGTCCAGCACCAGCGATGTCCCGATCCCGACCGCGATCGCGGAAAACGACAGCCAGCCCATCGTGCCCGGCCCGCCGACCGCCGTGAACGCGCCGATCATCAGCAGGACGATGCCGGGCACGGAGTGGTGAATATGCGTCCCGCCTGCCGTGACATTGCGGAACGGGCCGCGCCCGTCGCGGATCAACCGGGTAATCGATCGCGTGGACACGAACGTGAGCACGAAGGAAAGGAAGCACAGCATCAGCGGCAGCTTGTCGGCCGCAATCACGTCGCGGTGCCACCAGGAGAGCATGACCACCACCCTAGGCGCCTTGGCATGTGTGCCGACGGCCAGGCGATTTCGGCGAGAGCGCATCCGTTGGGAAAGTTCCTGTTTACCGCAGGGACCGAAAGTACAGAGTGCTCAGCACTCAACGAACAGGCGCCGCGGAGTCCGGACGACCCGCCCAGGCATGGCAGTTCGTGGTCATATTCGTAGCTTGTCGTGTCGAAATGCCCTGGCTACGCGCTCGTCCGGGCGGGTTGGCCATGCGGGTGCGATGGCGGGCATCACCGGACTACCTTCGCGATCTGAGAGTTGACCGGGATGTTGCTGGACTCGAGCCCAGGCCTCTGGCCGTGCAGGTCGAAGAGCAGGTTGACGCCCGGCCGGAACAGGAGGCAGTGCGTTGAGCCGCCGAAGTGGAACATGCCGAGCTGGCTGCCCTTCTTGACGTGCTGGCCTTCGTAGGCCGTGATCTCGCAGGTTGATACCTCGGCCATGCCTACCGGGAGAACGCACATCAGCCCGATAGCCGGGTTGTCGGCCTCGATGAAGATCATCGCCCGCGTGGCGACCTGGGTGATGTAGCCCTGCGAGTCGTTGGGCCCCGCCGGGTCATATCCTTCCGCAGGAGTTTCGGAGTAGTACGTTCCATCCTGCACGTATGCCTTCACGACCTGGCCATCGACCGGGCTGTGCCAGCGGTGGTAGCTGTGCGGGCTGAGGTATGCCTGGTAAATCGTGCCGCCGGTGAACTGATCGGCCCAGACGTCATGAGCGAGCATGTGCGCAACGGAGTACGGCTGGCCCTTGATCCAGAAGCGATCGCGACGCTTGACATTCCGGCTCACCCGGTAGGGCGCCGACTCGCACGCGTTGACTATGACGTCCGGGTTGGCGGGCGAAGCGACGGGGCGCACGCCCGGACGGAACTGCCGGGTGAAGAAATCGTCCCACGACGTGAAGCCGTAGTGCGGCCTAGCCGGGTCACATACGAACTCCTCGGCAAAGTGCGGCATCTTGGCCAGGGCGTTCGGACCGAACCACCCCGAGCTCGTGTCGTTCAGTACGGTAGTCGAGTCGGCGGACTTCAGGAACAAGCCCCATTCGTTCAGCAGCTTCTTGAACTGCATGTTGACCCGGTCGTTCAGGAAGGCCGCGAATCCGGCCTCCGTACCCATCGCCCAGTCCAAGATCGCGTTGATGGGACAGCCCACCAGGCCGGTGTCGTCGTATGGCGGGGCATGCGTCATCACGTAGTTGAACAGCCGCAGCATCTGCTCGACCGTCTTCACCTCAGGCTCATGCGTCGGCGACTTGTGGTACGGCACCTGCTCGAGCATGAACCGGAACAGCATGTAGACCTCGGGGTCCTCCTCGATCAGCCGCCGGAACTCAGCGACGACCGGCAGCAGCGGCTCTTCGCCGCCCGCCTCGACCTGAGCGACGAGGACACGCACCCATTGGTCGAGGAACGCCTGATCTGAGGGAAGCCACCCGCCAACGCGAAACGGCGCGGTCGCTGTCATCACCCCTCCTAGCCGGCCCCGCCGCCAGGCTCGTGAGGCCAATCGAGGTAACCAAACCGACAACCACAGAACGCGACGAAAACTCTAGCCATACCAGCACAGCCATGAGACCGGGCTCGCGACGACACCGCCAGGCTGGCACGCTTCTGGACCCTGATGACAGCGCGTCCCGCAGGCGCACTCAGCGGCCAATGAGTCGCGTGAAGATCTCAGCTATTGCACCTGGCGTGAACTCCAGCGAGGCATCGCCCACCGACAGCTCCAGCCGCTGCACGGCTGGGTCCGCGGTCGGCGCACAGAACGGGGAGGCCCAGATCCCCTCCCCCTCGGCGAGCTGCCTGACCGCCTTGGTGTAGTCCTCCTTGGCCACCGTCAGCAACAGGTGCATCATCGGCACCTGCGGCGGGTCCGGGATCACCGTGATGCCGGGAATGCTGGACAGGGCTGCCGCGACGGCCCGGGCATGATCCAGATACCGCGGGAATCTCGGCAGCCGCTCGGTGAGCAGGGTCAGCGCGGAGGCCGCACTCGGCCACAGCCCGTACAGCGTGCCGCCCATTCGCCGCCGCCATTCCCGCACCTGCTCTATGACATCCGGTGGCCCGGCGACGCAGCAGCCGGGCAGCGCCCCGATCCCCTTGTAGAAGGACACGTACACCGTGTCGAAGAGGGCGGAGATCTCAGCCGGAGACCGGCCGTACCCGGCGGACGACTCCCACAGCCGCGCTCCGTCCATGTGCGTGGCAGCACCGCGCTCGCCGGCCCACCGGACCTGCGCGGCCAGGTCATCCCATTCTGGCTGCTGACCACCGATGTCGCGCTGCGGCAGCTCGAGCAGCAGCGCGGCCGGCGGCTCGGCGATCGACATCAGGTCGTCCATCGTGACGAGCCGATCTCGATGCCCGACCGGGCGGCCTATGAGCCCGTGCAGCCGCTGGTATCCCTGCTCTTCGTGCTGCTCGAGGTGACACATCGGGTGGAAGACGATCGTCCTGCGGTTCCTGGCGTCGGCGTGGACACGGAGTACTGCCTGCTGTGCCATGGTTCCCGACGGCAGGAACGCCGCCGCCTCCTTGCCCAGCACCCGGCAGATCTCGGCCTCAAGGTCGGTCACCACGCCGCCCTTGCCGTAGTTGTCCATCGAGGTGTCGGCCGGGATGGTAGCCAGCATGGAGGCCGCGGTGGCCCGGCCGTGGCCCTGGATCGACCTGGTGCACTGCTGCCGCAGCGCCATCAGCTCTTCGCGCTCAGTCATCCTGTCAGCCCTGCTCCAGATCGTCGGACTCGTCACCTTCAAGGAACTTAACCATTCCAGGCGCGGGCCCGGACCAGGGCCTCGGTCGACGGCAGGTTTCCCGGGTTCAAACACACCGGGTGGAGAGGTCGTCTTTGTCTTCTAAGCGAGCTTTATGCCAGGGCGGCGTCCAGGCCGGCCTGGTGAAGCTCGTAACGGATGACATCCGGTACATCCTGAGGATGGCGGCCGACCCACTGGTGCCACATCTCCGGCCACCGCTTCCACAGCCCGAGCAGGATAGGGAGCGCACCATGCGGGTCACCTATCCCGCACTGACGCAGGTATTCGGCCAGCGTGTAGTCAAATCGCCCGGTGTCGCTCATGCGGATTCGACGCGTCAGGGGAACGCAAGCGTTGCGTGGCATGCGTCACCCGTCGACCGCAGACCTCGAGCGACCGCCCAGCGGCGAGGGCGCCACGTCATAGTTTGCTGAGCGCCTCAAGATGGGACTGAAGCTCCGCGCTGATCCGGTCGAGCAGGTCCCGGACGCGGTCGTCGTCCTGCGCTGCCATCGCCGCCGACACGTGCTCGGCGAGCCGGTGCAGCTGCTGGGTCACCTCCTGGCGAACCTCGTCGTCGCTGACACGACCTCGCCACAGGTTAGGCCGCTGCCGGCCTGCCACGCTCGGCATGTAGTCGAGCGCTGACGCGCCTCGGGCGGTGTCCGCCTCCACTAGCAGCTCGGCCCACACTTTTGCGTCGCTGAACAGCTGGTCTAGCTCGGCATGCAGCTGATGGGTTGCCGGTACCTTGCGATGAGCTTGCCGCAGCGCCATGACCACGTCGATGACCTCACTCAGAACCTCGTTGAGCGCGGTCATCGGGTCGTGCTGAGATGCCGAAGTCATGCTCACACCCTCCCACGGATGGCCACCCACCCGTGCGCTCGGCCAGCCGCAGCCGCACAGGCCCGGCTGGACGGCGGGATGGCTGTCTACTGGCCTGATGCCGGGAGGTCAGCCGGACGGAGGCGGTACTCCTGCAAGCGCAGATTGTGGTACTTCTCCGTCTCGCCGATCCACTCCATGCCGATCCGGCGTACCGTAGCGACGGCACGCGTGTTGGCTGGCCGCACCACGGCGACGACCTGTTCCAGGCCTTGCTCGAATGCCCATCGCGCCAGCGCCCTGGCAGCCTCTGTGGCATAGCCGTGGCCCCATGCGTCCCGCTGCAGCTGCCAGCCGATCTCGTATTCATCGTCGGGCGGCAGCGGCAGCAGGGTCGCCCCGCCGATCAGGCGTCCGTCCTGGCGGAGCTCGATCGCCCACCGCCCAGCCGGTGCCAGCATGCGCAAGTCGTCGGCGATCCACTGCTCCAGGACCACCCGCATGGCCGCCTCATCGCCGACCGTGTCCATCAGCGGCGCGAGCCATCGCGCCACCTCCGGATCGCCGTAGGCGCTCAGCGCCGCCCCGGCGTCATCGGCGGCCCACGGCCGGAGAACCAGGCGCTCGCTCACCAATCGCTCAGCCACCACCTCACGATAGCCGGGACCGATTAACGTCAGCGTCTTACCGCCCGTCGCCGACCGAGTGAGCTCCGCGCGACACTCTTTGCGGTCAAGCCCATCCGGCAGCGGCTGCTCATTGGTCGCCGGGCCAGGAACCTGTGTTAGCTTCCGGATCGTGGCGGGTTCACCTGTCGGTTCGGAGCGGATGCGGGAGAGGAAGACCTGATGGCCATCTCCTATCCCGGCCCGATCCCAGCCGCTCAAGGCGAAGGGGCCTCGCTCATCGCCATCTCGCGGTCACTCGAGCCGCTGATCCG
>JASIGS010000023.1 GCA_030052355.1 Streptosporangiaceae bacterium
TGGCCGCTCCCGCGCGCCAGCGCCAGGCCGTGATGGCGTGACCGGCGAACGGATCGAACTGCAGCACTGCCGGATCCAGCGCTTCCCCGGCCAGCGCGTCCTCCGGCCGGCCCTCGAGCCAGGCGGCCTCGGCCCTTGCCGCCGCGATCGGCGGCAGCAGGTTCGGCAGGCCGGTCCGCGCCGCGATCTCGGCTGCCTCGTCGAGCAGTGACCGGTAGCCCGGTTGCCCGCGTCGCGCCAGCACGGTGGCCCGGACGACGAGGGCATCGCACCGGGCGTAGGACCTGCGGCTGCCATCCGCGAGCACCTCGGCCGCCGCCGCAATCGCGTCGTCCCAGCGGCCGAGCGCCAGCTGCGACTCCATCCTGAGCAAACCCAGCTGCTCGAGGTTCAGCTCCTGGCCGTGCTCAGCGCAGAAGGCCATCGCCGGCCCGAGATAGCTCTGCGCCAGCTGCCATTCCCTGCGCACGCACAGCATCCACGTCAGGTGCAAGTGCGCCTGACCGGCGCCGAAGTAGTCGCCCTCGCGGCTGGCCAGGTCGCGGCTCCGCTCGAGCTTCGCCACGCCGGCCAGGTCGCCCCTGACGATGTCGATCGCGCCCATGAGGTCGAGGCCGGCGTAGACCGCCTGTGCGCAGCCGAGCCGCTCGCCCAGGTCGATCGCCTTTCCGGCCCATTCGCTCGCCTCAGCGTCGTTCCATATCCCGTAGATCGCAGCGACCTGGACGTAGCAGAGCGCGAGCTCGTCGGCGGGCGAGAGCTGTTCAAGCACGGCCATGGCCTGGTGCGTGTACGCGAGCGACTCGGCGATCCTTGCCTCGCGGCCGACGTGCATGCCAAGCAGCCGCAGCGTCCGGCCCTCGCCAAGCAGGTCGCCTCGAGCGCGGTGGATGTCCAGCGCCTCGCGGAGCGAGGCGACTGCCTCGCCGCCGACGGCAGTGAGGTAGTACTCTTCGGCGAACCGCTCGAGCAGGCTGGCCCGGTCTTTGCCAGGCAGCCGGTCGGCGAGCTGCAAGGCGCGCGCGTACAGGCTCGCAGCCTCTTTGTGAGCTCCGGCCGCGGCCGCGGCGCTGGCGGCGCGCGGCGCGTAGCGCAGGACCGCGGCGCCGTCCTCGGCACCTTCCGCGTGGTGTGCCAGCCGGGCCGGGTCCGCGGCCGGGTCGTCGTCCTTCTCCAGCACCGACAGCACCGCGCGGTGCAGCTCGGTGCGGCGGCCGGGAGCCAGTGACTCCTCGATCACGAGCCTCGCGATCTCGTGGCGGAACGCCACGAGCCCTGCGGAGGCCGTCAGCATGCCCGAGCCCACGCACTCGTCGATGCTGTCCATCGCCACCGGGTCGAGCGCCTCAAGCAGCCAGGTTTCGGCCTGCCCGGGCACGACGGCCGCGGCATCGAGCAGGTTGCGTGCCTGGCCGCTGAGCCGGGCAGCCCGCGCGAGAACCGCGTCGCGGACCGAATGCGGGATGCGGTCCGTGCCCGACGCGATGACCTCGGTCACGAAGAACGGGTTGCCGGCCGTCCGCTGGTGGAGCTGGTCGGGGTCCACCCTGGTCCGGGCGGTCAGTGCGGCCACGGCGGCTCTCGACAGACCGGGCAGGGACACCCGGGCGAGGACGCGGCCCGCCTCGGACAGCTCGCCGACGACGAGCCGGAGCTGGTGGGTGCGGTCGAGGTGGTCGTCGCGGTAACTCGCCACAAGCAGCACGGGAAGGGGATCGATCCAGCGCGCGAGCAGCCGGATGACGTCGAGGGTCGCTTCGTCGGCCCAGTGCACGTCCTCGACTACCACCACGACCGGGGCAGCCGAACGCAGCTCGCGCAGCAGCGCCGTGGCCACGTCGAAGGCCGCGGCGCCGGCGGTGATCTGGGTAGCCAGCTCCACGTTCAGCTCCCGGGCGAGCTCCAGCACGGGCCCGAGCGGCCGGGGCATGAACAGCGGGTCGCAGGCGGTCCTGATGACCCGTGCCGAGTCGCTGGCGATGGCGCAGAAGCGGCGAAGCAGCGTCGTCTTGCCGATGCCGGCCTCACCGGGCACGAGGACGACCCCGCCCCGCGGCTCCCCGATGACGCGCGCCAGTAGTGAGGTCAGGGTGGCAAGCTGGTCAGAGCGTTCTAGCAACTCGCCGGATCCACGGACGCCGTCTGCCAAGGCCACCCACACCGAATCTCGATGACGCCGCGCCAGCCTGCTACCCGCGGGTACAGGCGGCCTTAGAAAGATGACGCTTACCGGGAGCAAAGGTATTACCCGGCCTACCAAAATCCCGGGCCGCCATGGTCCGGTGCCGGCCGGGGGCGGCAAGCGCGGTCGTCCGTGGCACCCTAGAGGCATCGTGAATGCCCAGAACGAGTTCCGCTCGGCGCCAGCCCGGTGCCGGCCAGCCAGCGGGCTCGGGAGAGCGAGGTGCGATGACGTGTAGTTCCACTGCCAGCGGGGGCCAGGCCTGGACGTGGCCCGAGGTACAGACCGGGCCGCTGATCGTCGGCGGCGTACTGATTGGCATTGGCGCCGCGTTCGCGCTGGCGGGAATCGCCGTCGCCGGGTCGCACGTAGCCGCGGCCACCCGCAGGTGGGCGCAGGACCTGGACGTGCCACCGGGCGAGCTGGCCAGGCTGAAGTGGGAGCAGGCGAGAGCGGCCGCTACAGCCGGGGCGAATTCCTGGCAGAACCACCCGAACGCCAAGGTGGGGCTCTCCCGCCGCGGCTCGAGATAGGCGGTTTCGCCCATCGCGCTGGCTGGGGACGCTTCCGCAGCGCAGGCCCGAGCTAGGGCGGCGTCCTAGCGCCAGGCCGGGCCGGCGGTGACGGGGTGCGCGCGGATGAAGTCCTCGTCCACGTCCACTCCGAGCCCCGGCCCCTCCAGCGGGCTGACCGTACCCTCCGGCGAAAGCTCGTAGGAAGCGGAGCACAACGTCGCACGGAGCGGGTTGTCCGCCGACCCGTCGGCCTCGAAGTAGCGCGCGTTGTCGATGCTCGCCAGGAAGTGGACGCTCGCGGCCATGTTGAGCCCGGTGTGCGACCCGTGCGTGCAGACCGGCAGCCCGGCGGCCGACGCGAGCGCCGCGATGCGCAGCGCCTCGGTGACGCCGCCGCACCGGGACAGGTCAGGCTGCAGCACCGACACGCAGCCGGCGTCGACCAGGCGCTGGAAGTCGTAGCGCGTGTAGCAGTTCTCGCCCGCTGCCAGCGGTAGCACGGCGAACCTGGCCGCCGCGCGCCAGTCACGGTCCCGGTACGGCGGGAACGGCTCCTCCAGCCAGCCCACCCGGACCCGTGTCAGCACCGGCATCGACTCGCGCACGTCATCCACCGAGTAACGGCAGTTGGCGTCGGCGAGCAGCACCACGTCGTCGCCAACGGCCGCGCGCATCGCGACGGCTCGTTCCATGTCTGAAGAAAGCGCGTCGCCGAGCCGCAGCTTCAGCGCGCGGTACCCGGCAGCGACGCAAGCCTGCGCCTCCCTCGCCAGCGCGCCGGGCTCGGCGTAACCGAGCGCGAACCCGCCGGCGTAGGCGGGCACGGCGCGGGCCGAGCCGCCGAGCAGCCGGTACAGGGGCAGGCCCAGTGCCTTCCCCCTGATGTCCCATAGCGCCATGTCGACGCCGCTCATCGCGCAGACGCACGCGGCGCAAGTGCCGTGGTTGGCCAGCACACGTGTCTCGAAGCGGTCCCAGACCGCCGCCGTCTCCGCCGCGTCCATGCCGGTGAACAGGTCGGCCAGCGTCGTGTCCACGGTCTGCGCTACGGCGAGCGGCGCGCGGGCGTTGTAGGCCTCGCCGTACCCGGTCAGGCCGCCAGCGGTGGTGACCCTGACGATCACGGTGTCGCGCTTCACCGCCCGGCCGAGGCCCTGCGCGACCGGGTGACGTAGCGGCACCGAGCAGGGCAGGGCCGCCACCGTCGCGATCGTGAGCTCCGTCACCGCGGCCACCCTATCGCCGGGCGTCCCGGCGCAGGGCTAGCCTGGCAGCACTCCACAACACGGCACGGCGGAGGGGCCCGCCATCCAACCGCGGCACTGTTCCGCCAACGGTCCCTACCTGGTGAAGGTAGGTGACGACCATGGCCACGGAAGGCGGGACGCTCCGTTCGCTGCTCGACCGCCTGGACGAGGTGTCCGACGAGGCCGGTCACGGCACGCTCGCCGTTCTCCGCGACCGGCTCGAGGCCGGGCGGCTGCGCGTGCTGGTGGCCGGGGAGGCCAAGCGCGGCAAGAGCACGCTGGTGAACGCCTTGCTCGGCAGGCAGGTGCTGCCCGCCGGGGTGGTTCCGCTGACGGCCGTGGCGGCCACCGTGGTGCAGGCCGCCCCAGGCGACGAGGGCATCGAGGTCACGTTCACCGACCGTGGCTCCCGGCGCTTCCCGTTGTCCGCGCTCGCTGATTACGGGACGGAACGCGGTAATCCAGGCAACTGCCGTCAGGTCACCTCGATCACGGTCGGGGTGAACGCGCCCGTGCTGGCGCGCGGCGTCGAGATCGTCGACACGCCGGGAACCGGCTCGGTGCACGCGCACAACACCGCCGCCGCGGACGCGGCGCTGCCGTCGATGGACGCGGCGGTCTTCGTGCTGACGGCGGACCCGCCGGTGTCGGCCAGCGAACGGGACCTGCTGCGCCGGGTTGCCGGGCTGTCGGTCGCGCTGTTCGTGGTGCTGAACAAGGCGGACTACCTGGATGAGGCGTCTCTGGCCGAGGCGGTGGCGTTCACCGGGGGAGTGGTGGCCCAGGTGACCGGCGGTCCGCAGCTGGTGTATCCGCTGTCAGCGCGCAACGCGCTGACCCCGGCGGGTGACGCGGGTTTCGCCGCGTTCGCGGCCGAGTTCGCCAGTTACCTGGACTCCGGGCGGGTAGCCGGGCTCGAGCTGTCGGTGCGGCGGCACGCGCTCAGGCTCGGCCAGCAGCTCCTCGACGAGGTGCTGCTCGCGCGGCGCGTTGCCCGGCTGCCGGGCGAGCAGGCGGCCGCGCAGATAGCGGCGTTCGGCGCCCGGCTGGACGCGGTGGCGGCTCGCCGGGTCGACGCCGAGGATCGCGCGACCGCACAGTCGCGGCGGCTGCTTGGCTCGCTGAACGAGGCAGCCGCCGACGCGCTGGCGCGGCTGCCGGAGGCGGCCAGCGTGGAACTGACCGCGCTGCTCGACGCAGAGTTCGCGGCGGCGGCGCCCGCGGAGATACAGCGCGCCGGCCGCGCCCGGCTGACCGGCATGGTCGCCGAGGCGGTCGAGGCGTGGCGGCAGGAGCAGGCGGCCCGGCTCGAGGACGGGCTGCGCGAGATCGACGACAAGCTGGCGGCCGAGCTGGAAGCCGAGCTGGGCGCGGTCCGCGCTGCCGCCGCCGACCTGCTCGGGGTGGAGCTCACGGTGCCGTCACCCGGCGAGAAGCTGGCGGCCAGCCTTGGCTTTTTCTACACGATGGACGAGCGCGTCGACCAGGCCGAGTTGCTGGCCGGCTCGGTGCGGCGGCGGCTGCCCGGCGAGTACGGGCGCCGGGTCGCCAGACAGCGACTGCTCGGTGAGGTCGCCGACCTGGTCGGCAGCCAGCTCGGCCGGGCCCGTGGTGACCTGCAGTACCGGCTGGCCGAGGCGACCCGGCGGCTGCTGCGCGAGGTGCGCGGCAGGTACGCAGAGACGACGCGGCGGCTGGCCGCCGCGCTGGACCGCGCGGCCGACATCCGCGCGGATGCCGACGGCCAGGGTGAGCGCGAGCTGGCCGAACTGGCCGAACGCGAGCGCGTACTCAGTGCCCTGCTCGCCGAGCTGGCGGTAGGCTGCGAGTGCCGGATGAGGCCCCGGGTGGGCGCGAGCCCAGAACCGCCAGTTGGCTGATGGTCTCTGCCGTGAATGATGTGGCGGAGGTCTGTCAATGCCAGGCGCGGTCCCGCTGCCGCGAAGTCCATCTATGCTGCTGCTCGGTGACGCCGCCGGGTTGCTCGCGACCCCCGGCTGCCCGGCCTGCCGCTACACGGCCGAGTCCAGCGACACGTACCTGACCTGGTTTGCCCTGGAGGGGCACGCCGACCCCGACGTCCTGCAGATGGTGTGCGGCTCGCGCGGCATGTGCGCGCGGCACACCAGACGGCTGCTGGCACAGCCGGGTGCCGCCGGCCGGCTGACCGCCGTATACCGGTACGTGATCGCGGCGCTGGTCCGCAACCCGGGTGCCGGCCCGGCCGCCTGTCCGGCCTGCGACCAGGAAAAGGCGGCCGAGGACCGCGTGCTCGGCACCCTGCTCGACGACCTCGCGACCGGGCAGCGGGCCGAGTACAAGGCGCACGGCGGCCTGTGCCTGCCACACCTGCGCCGGGCGGCGCGCCGCCGGCGTAACCAGGATGTCCGATGGCTGATCCGGTTCATGATCGCGCAGCTCCGGACTCCCGTGCCGGATCCCGACCTGCTGGCCGGGGCGCCGGACCCGGATACCGACTCACGGGCCGGCCTCCGGGCGGCCCTGCCGCGCACCGCCCCGTCGCAAGCGTGCCCGGTCTGCTGGGCGGCGGCTGCCGCGGAACGCGCACACCTGGCCGACGTCCGCTCGGCCGGGAGCGGCGGGCGCGGCGCGCTCCCGGCGGAACGCCTGTGCCGTCAGCACCTGCGCGACGCCGCGTCCGGACCGGGGCTGGTCGGCTGGCAGGCCGGCCTGGAAGCAGAGCGCCTTGCCTGCGCGCTCGACGGCAAGCCGAGGCTGCTCGGCATCGCGCCGGGATGGCTGTCGCCACGGGCGCAACGCGCTCTCGCCGACCCGGACTGCGCCGTCTGCCGTGGCATGGAGCTCAGCGCGGCAGCTGAGCTGCGAGAGGTCGCATCGTCGGTCAGGAACGGCTCGCACCCTCCGGAGCTGTGCGTGCGGCACGTTACGCACCTGCGCGCCACCGACACGCTGGCTGGCCGGCTCGCGACGAGCGAGCTGACGCGGCGTGCCCGCG
>JASIGS010000207.1 GCA_030052355.1 Streptosporangiaceae bacterium
GGGAACGCGCCGACGACGCCGACGCTTGCCAGCCTTGCCTGGTCGTCGTACAGGCCGAGCAGCAGGGAGCCGATGGCGTCAGGACCGCTCTTGTGCAGCCGGTATCCGGCCACCACACAGTCGGCGGTGCGCTCGTGCTTGATCTTGAACATGACGCGCTTGTCCTGCTGGTACGTGCCGCCCAGCGGCTTGGCGACGATGCCGTCCAGGCCCGCCCCCTCGAACTGGCTGAACCAGCCGACCGCCGTCTGCCTGTCCCTGGTGGCGGGGGTCAGGTAGACCGGTGGCGAGGCTTGCGCCAGCGCGGCCGCCAGCATCTCCCGGCGGCGTCCGAACGGCAGCCCGGTGACGTCGTCGTCGCCGAGGGCCAGCAGGTCGAAAGCGATGAATGACGCGGGCGTCTGGCTTGCCAGCAGCCGCACGCGGCTGTCTGCGGGGTGGATCCGCTGCTGGAGTGCCTCGAAGTCGAGCCGCCGGTTCTCCGCGTCCGCGACCACGATCTCGCCGTCGATCACGCACCGCTCCGGCAGGTTCGCCCGAACCGCGTCGACTACCTCCGGAAAGTATCGGGTCATCGGCCGCTCGTTTCTGCTGCCGATCTCGACCTCGTCACCGTCGCGGAAAATGATCGACCGGAACCCGTCCCACTTCGGCTCGTAGCTCAGCTCGCCGGCCGGGATGTCCCTGACCGACTTGGCGAGCATCGGCGAGATGGGTGGCATCACGGGAAGATCCATGCGCTCATCATCCCCCGCCGCTCGGTCTGGCGCCGCCGGGTGCGCGGATGTGGGCCGCGGCGGCCGCCGCCGTGGCGCTGACGGCGAGCGTCATCGTCTTCGCCCTTGGTTAGCGGTACGCCCGGCCTGCGTGACGGGGCGCTCCGGCTGTCGCGGCGCGAGCGTTGATCAGTAAGCTGCTGCGCACGCAGACAACTAGCGGTGATGCAATGCAGAGCAGAATCTCGCGGGGACGCCTGGCGCTGCTGGCCGCGGGCGTCGTATGCACGCTCGTCGTGCTGGTGCCGCCAGTCGCCACGCAGGTCGCACGGTACGCCTGGGTCGAGGCCCTGCAGTACGCGGTCATAGCGGTCGCCGGGCCGGCGCTGATCGTTCTCGCGGCGCCGTGGCGGCTGGTGACGCGCGCGAACCCGGCTGGGAACTCCCTGGCGGACCGGGCCGCGAGGTCATGGTCCCGCCGGTCGGCCGGACTGGAGTCCTGGGCCCTGCTCGTCGTCTTCATGGCCGCCGCGATCGTCTGGCGGCTGCGCCCCGTGGTCGACGCGCTGGCCAGGCATCCGGTACTGGTCATCGCCGAGCTCGTGACGCTGTTCCCGGCCGGATGCCTGCTCTGGCTCGAGCTTGTCGCCTCGCCGCCGCTGCTGCCGCGAACCAGCCGCCTCCAGCGCGCGGTGTTCGCCGCCGCGGCCATGTGGACGATCTGGGTACTCGCCTACATCACGGGCTTCGCCCACGTGGGCGGGTCGGTGTACTCCCACGGCGGAGGCGCGCTGAGCCCGGCCGCCGACCAGCAGATCGCGGCCGGCATCCTGTGGGCCGTGCCCGCGCTGTCCTTTGTCGGCGTGGTGTTCAGCAGCGCCCTCGGCTGGATTGGCGAGAGCTCGGATCCTGATGCCGAGTTCCGGGATGCCCCCGCGGGTGCCGACGGCGGGGCGCGGTCCCCGACGCCACCACGCGGCTGGCGGAGCAGGTCAGCGCGCCGGCCAGCCGGCTAGCGAGCCGCCTGCAGGCCCGGCCCCGGTTGGCGGCAGCAGCCCCATCTTCGGTCGTGACCTGCAGGAACGCAGACTCATGGCCGCGCCAGACGCCGTTCATGGTTGCTTCAGAAGCGCGCCAGCAAGCCTCTATTTGTCGCTGGCAGGTCGCCGGCGGGAACGGAGGAATAGGCGTGAGTTGGCTGTTGGTGAACATCATCCCGGCGGCAGCGATCTGGGGTGCGATGTCCGGAATTCCACTCTGGATGGTGCTAAAGCGTCCCGACCAGGCCAGCGCAGAGCCGGAACCGGCCACCGCGCGGCCGCGGCTCCGGCAGGCCGACATGGCGCTCGCCGCGTCCCGGTGACCCGCTGGCGGGCCTCGCGCGGCCGACGCTGGCCCTGATATGAAGGCATCAAAGCTCACGGGCCGGTCAGTGCAAGCTCGTCAGTGCAAGGGAGTCGTCATGAAGGTGCCGCTCACGATCGGGGACTTCCTCAGCCGCGGTGCCGCGGTGTACGGAGACAGGCCGGCCGTGTTCGATGAACCGGGAACGCCCGGGTCGTTCGGCATGCTGACTTACCGGGAGCTGGAGAGCCGCGCGCGGGGGATGGCGATCGCCCTTGACAACCTCGGCATCGGCCAGGGTGAGCGGGTCGCGATCGTCAGCCCCAACGCCGCCAGGTTCCTGATCTCGTTCTTCGGCGTCAGCGCGTTCGGCCGGATTCTGGTACCGGTGAACTACCGGCTGAACGCAGAGGAGATCGGCTACGTCATCGGGCACTCCGAGTCGACGGTGCTGCTCGTCGACCCGGAGTCGGAGGACAGCCTGCGCGGCGTCGCCGTGAAGCACAAGATCGTCTTGGACGGCGCCGATGACGCCCAGTTCTTCGCTCCTGCGGCCGAAGACGCGCAGCCTGCCAGCTGGGAAGGCGACGAGGACGCCACCGCGAGCATCAACTACACAAGCGGGACCACGGCGAGGCCCAAGGGCGTCCAGATGACACACCGCAACTGCTGGCTGAATGCGGCGACGTTCGGCTGGCACACGACGGTCAGCGACAGGGATGTGTACCTGCACACGCTGCCGATGTTCCACTGCAACGGGTGGGGGATGCCGTACGCCGTGACCGGGATGGGCGTGCCGCAGGTGGTCGTGCGCAAGATAGACGGCGAGGAAATACTGCGGAGGATCGGCGAGCACGGCGTCACGCTGATGTGCGGCGCGCCCGCGGTCGTGGCCGCGATCCTGACCGCCGCGGCGGACCGGCGCGCCGCCGGGCGCGAGGTTCCAGGTTCGGGGACGGTCCGGATCGTGGTCGCCGGAGCGCCGCCGCCGTCGAAGACCATCGAGCGGGTGGAGTCGGAGCTCGGCTGGGAGTTCATCCAGATCTATGGGCTGACCGAAACAGCGCCGCTGCTCACCGTCAACCGCGCCCGCTCGGAGTGGGACGACCTGCCGGCCGGCGAGCGGGCCAGGCTGCAGTCACGGGCGGGGGTGCCCGCCGTGGGGGTGCAGATCCGCACGGACGAGGACGGCGAGGTGCTGGCCCGGTCTAATCACGTGTTCGCCGGCTACTGGGAGCAGCCTGCTGAGTCGGAGAAGGCGCTGGCGGGCGGCTGGTTCCACACTGGCGACGGCGGGCACGTGGACGAGCAGAACTACCTGGTGATATCGGACCGCAAGAAGGACGTCATCATCAGCGGCGGGGAGAACGTGAGCTCCATCGAGGTCGAGGACTGCCTGTACCAGCATCCGGCGGTCGCCGAGGCCGCGGTGATCGGCATACCGGACGCGAAGTGGGGCGAGACGGTCAAGGCCCTGGTCGTGCTGCGGCCCGGCACGCAGGCGTCAGAAGCCGACCTGATCGAGCACTGCCGGTCGCGCCTGGCCCACTTCAAGTGCCCGACATCGATCGAGATCAAGGACGCGCTGGCAAGAACGGCGACCGGGAAGCTGCAGAAGTTCAAGCTGCGCGAGCCCTACTGGGAGGGTTACGAGCGCAAGGTCAACTAGCGAGTTAACGCTCAGGCGTGGCGAGCTTTCCTGGCAGTTCACCGGCGTAGTAATGTCCGTTCCGCACGATGTCAGTGCGGACGTGCCGATGGCGCCGCCCTCACGGCGCTCGTTCCGTTGTGAAACCGGCAGCTAGGCAGAAGGGCACGCCAGTGGCGACTTCGCGTGAGGCGGGAATCCTGACCGGCGGCACCGTGCCGTCCGTGACCACTATCGAGCGACGCGGCATCGAGCACGTCTCGCACGACGACCGGTGGGGCAAGCCGAGCGGCCTGTTCTGGATGTGGGCCGGCGCGGTGTGGAATGTCGAGTTCGTGTACTACGGCGCGATCGCTGTCGTCTTCCTCGGCCTGTCGTTCGCCCAGGCACTCCTGATCATCCTGATCGGAAACGTGTCCTACGTGCTGACCGGCCTGGCGAGCGTCCAGGGGCCGAAAGCCGGGACGACGGCGTTCGCCATCAGCAGGGCTGCCTTCGGGCCGCGCGGAAACAAGCTGCCGTCGTTCTTCAACTGGCTCACCCAGGTCGGCTTCGAGATCGAGGGCATCGCGTTCATCGTCTTCGCCGCCATCGTGCTGACCTCGAAGGCCGGCTTCACCGCCGGGACGATTGCGAAGATCATCTTTATCGTCCTGGCCGTGGCAATTCAGGCGGTTCTGCCCACGCTCGGTCACACGGCTGTGCTGAAGGTCCTGCGCTGGCTGGCCATACCGTTCGTGGCCCTGTTCGTGTGGATGGCGGTGCTGACATCGGGCAAGGCCGACCTGCACGCGGTGCCGCACGGGGCGGGCTGGGGCAGCCTGCTGGTGTTCCTCGCGCTTGTGATCTCCGCTGGCGGCCTCGGCTGGACCGAGAACGGCAACGACTACTCGCGGTACCTGTCGTCGGCCACGAGCAGCAAGCGGATCGTGCTCGCGGTCGCGCTGGGCGCCGCCATCCCGTCGGCGCTGCTCGAAATCCTCGGGGCGGCCGTCGGAACCGCCGTCCCGGCCGCGGCGAACTCGCCGACCGGGCTGGTGTCCGGCTTCCAGACCTGGTTCGTGGTGCCATTCCTGATCTTCGCGATCTTCCAGCTGTTCGCGATCAACACGCTGGACCTGTACTCCTCTGGTGTCACCCTGCAGAGCATCTTCCCGAAGCTGAAGCGGTTGCACTGTGTCGCGATCGACACGGTGGTCTGCGGAGCGTTCGCGGCTTACGCGGTGTTTTCTAACAAGTTCTACGGGCTGCTCGCCGGCTTCCTGCTGTACATCATCTTGTGGCTCGGGCCGTGGTGTGCGATCTACCTGGTGGACTGCTACCTGCGCCGGAACCGGTACGACCACGACGCGTTGCTGGACGAACGCGGCGGGCGCTACTTCCGCAACGGCGACATTCACTGGCCGGCGATCATCGCCCAGATCCTGGGCGGCGCCGCGGCCTGGTGCTGGCTCAACGCCTCGAGCGGCGGGACGCTCGCCTCGATCGGCCCGTTGTCGAGCCGCAACGCAGGCTCGGACTTCAGCGTGTTCATCGGCCTGTTCGTCGGCGGACTTCTGTACTACGTGCTATCGGCGCGTGAGATGCGCGCCGAGGGTGAGGCGACGGCCCAGGCCGCCCAGCCGGCCACGACCTAGCCAGGGGGCTGAGCCTAAGCGCCGGGTATGCCGCCAGGCGACGGAGTACCCAATGTTTACGCCGTCGGCTTCCGGCGGTCATGGGCGCGTCGATTGCCGCACGCATGGACTTGCGAAAGTCTTTCGGCATGGGTTTGGACCGGTCTGACCTGCTGACTCGCTTCAACGAGCTGCCACCAGACGTCGCGCGCGCTGAGATGCTCAGCTGTTGCTCG
>JASIGS010000208.1 GCA_030052355.1 Streptosporangiaceae bacterium
CGCGATCCTGCTGGGGCTGGTACGGATCTTCGTCCAGCGTCCGATGCTGCTCGCGGTCACCAGCAGGCAGCTCGTCTGCTGCCGGCTGGCCGGGTTGGGCAGGCACCCGGCCGACGTCGCGACGGCGCCGCTGAACAGATCACGGATCACCGTCTGCCGGCAGCGACCGCGGACAACCACACTGCGCTGCCTGATGCCGGGGGCCAAGCCGCTGATGCTGAACTCGGTCAGAGGCTGTCAGGAGGACCTCGACCGGGTCGTGGCCATCGCGCGTTCCTCCGGCGTCCGCGTCAGCAAGGCGCAGGACAACGGCACCAGCCCCGAGCGGCCGCAGGCGGACGCGCCACCGCCAGCGCGTGCTGACAGACTCGGCGAGAGGAGGCGGGGCCCCAGCCAGGGTCACGGCACCGACCTCGACACGACAGCCCGCCTGCAACGCCGAAGGGAGCACCCCGGTGAGCACCGTCGAAGCGGACGTGGAGGTGGCGAGCCCACCCGTTCCTGAAAAAGATCTTGAAATTACCGCGGCCAGGGACGCGCGAGTGGGTGCGATGACAGTGCGCCGGATGCTCCCGCTGCGGCTGCGCCGCAGCGTCGGCGCGTGGTGCTTCATCGACCACTACGGGCCCACGGACACCGACGGCGCCGCTGGCATGCTGGTGCCGCCGCACCCGCATATCGGCCTGCAAACGGTGACGTGGCTGCTGCGCGGAAACGTGCTGCACCGGGACAGCCTGGGCAGCGAGCAGATGATCAGGCCGGGGCAGCTTAACCTCATGACCGCAGGCCTGGGCATCGCGCACGCCGAAGAGTCCGTGGCCGATGAAACCGAGCTGGAGCACACGCTGCACGGCGTCCAGCTGTGGGTCGCGCTGCCGGACGCGACCAGGCACGTCGCCCCGGCCTTCGAGCACCATGACGCGCTGCCAGTGAGCCGGGTCGGCGGCCTCGACGCCACGGTGTTCATGGGTTCGCTGGCGGACGCTAGCTCGCCGGCGACCACGTTCTCCCCGTTGGTCGGCGCTGAGCTCACCGCCAGCCGGCGGGCCACCGGCGGCGTGGTTCCCCTGAGCCCGGAGTTCGAGCACGTGATCTTCGTGGCGACCGGCCGCGCCGAGGCGGGAGGCGCGGCGCTGGAACCCGGCCAGCTGCTGTATCTCCCCACCGGACGGCACGAGGTCGCGCTCGCCGCGGCCGAGGGCAGCAGCCTGTTCCTGCTCGGTGGCGTTCCGCTGGGCGAGAAGCTCCTCATGTGGTGGAACTTTGTGGCCCGTACCCCAGCGGAGATCGAGGCCGCGGCCGCCAGCTGGCGGGCAGGCGAGTTCGGCCCCGTCGGCGGCTACGTCGGCGATCCCATGCCCGCGCCCGACCTGGACGCGGTGAAGCTGCGCCGTCCGCTGTAGCCGGCGGACGACCTGGCCCGGGATCCTAGCCCGGGGGGACGGCCTGGTCCGGGACGGCCTAGCTCACCCGCCACCAGACGCCGGGGTCGCCGGAGACGCACGGCTCGATCGCGAGCGCCTTCCCCTTGACGAGACTGTCGCCAGGGTCGGCCAGGCACAACCCGGAGACCGGGTTGAGCAACTCGACCCCGGTCGGGCCGCCCGTCACCTGCCATACCTGCTCCGCCGTGTGCAGGCAGGTGATCAACCTCACCGCGGTGCCAGGCGTGACGTCCCCGCCATTCAGCCCGAGGCACTTGCCGCTGGCGCTGATCGCGCCATCCGGCTCCACGGTCCACGCCGTCGCGGCTGCACCGCTGCAGCCGCGCAGCGTCACGCCGCCGAACTTCACCCCGGCGCTGTGCGAGTCACTGGCGCAGTGACCGGCGATGCCGGAGGTCAGCGGCCCAGCCGGGGCGGTCCACTGCTGGTTGTGCCCGGGCGTGCTCGCGCTGCCGGTGTTGTTGTACGTGGCGTAGCAGCCCTCCGCGTACGCGCGCGAGCCGTTCTTCGAGCCGGTGTCGGCCAGGCACCGGCCGTCGGTCAGGTTCTTGAGGAAGGCGTTGCTCCCGATCTGCCAGCGCTGGCCGCCGCCCGGGCACGAGATCAGGTCAAGCTTCGCCGCCGCCGAGCCGGTGGCGTGCAGGGCGTTCAGGCAGAGACCGCTGAGCCGGATAGCGCCGTTGGCGGCCACCGTCCAGTGCTGCTCCGGCACGGCCTTGCCCTTGGTGGCGCAGCCCTCGATGGCGATGTCCGACCTGGACAGCGCCGTCAGGCACTTGCCGTCGCGGACCAGCGTGATCTTCCCGGCGGGGCCATCCTTGCCGGGGGCGCTCACCGCCCAGTCGAACGTGGCGTCCGCGAGCAGGGCGCCACTGCTGTCGGTAACCTGCACGGTGACCGTGTACCGCCCGCTTGCCTGCAGCCAGCCGGAGATAAGCCCGCAGCTGTTCATCGACAACCCCGGCGGCAGGCCGGTCGCCGAGAAACTCAGCGTGCAGCCCGCGAGCCCCCCGTCAGAGGCGTTGACCTGCAACCGCACCGGCGAGCCCACCGACCCGGTACGGGCAGCCAGCGTGGCGAGCCTGACACCGCCGTGCACGTCCCAGGTGAAGGTCTGGGTCGCGGTCGCTCCTCCCGCCGACGCCGTCACTGATATGGGGAACGCGCCCGTCCCGCCGGTCAGCGTGCCCGAGATGACTCCCGTCGAGGAGTTCATCGACATGCCCTCGGGCAGCCCGGCCGCCGAGAAGGCTGTCGGCGCCGTCGTCGCAACGCTGCCGCTCAGGGCGCTGACTGTCAGGTCGGCCGGCGTGCCGCCGGCCGGGTTGCTCTGGTTGGCAGGCTGCGCGAGCGCCAGCGTGCTGGAGTTCACGTAGCTGTTGTCGACGTCGCCCTTGATGCCGTCCACGGTGGCGCCGCTGGTGTACTGCCAGTACGCCCAGTTGCTCCACGCGGCGGGCATGATCGGCCCGGTGCCGGCGGAGTCGTCGCCCGCGATCCACAGCGGATCCGCGCTGAACGCCGTGCTGTCGCCGGTGCACTCGTCCCACCACTGAGCCGTGGTGTAGAAGACCGGCAGCTGCCCGGTGCGCCTGTCGATCTCGGCGACGAATGCCTTGATCCACGACACCATCTGCGCGTCGCTGAGCCCGTAGCAGGTGTTGGTGCCGTCTTCGCTGATGTAGGGGTCGTATTCGATGTCGAGTATGGGCGGCAGGACCTTACCGCCCGGCGTATAGCCGGCCGCGTCGAGCCCGTAGTCGGCCTGCAAGGCGCCGCCCGAGTAGTTCGGGATCGCGAACACGTAGGGCGCGACGAACATCCCGACCCCCTGCGCCCCCGCGGAATCGGTGGCGTAATACGGGTTGACGTAATAGCTGCCCTCGGAGATCTTGACGAACGCGAAGTCGTACTTGTCGGTGTTCGCCACCTCGGACCAGTCGATCGCCGCGCCGTCGGGATTCTGAGCGGATGACAGGTCGATGCCCTGCACCGGGTACTCCGGGGCGCTCGACGCCGCGGGACCGGTGGTGCTCGAGCTTGCCGCCCTGGGCGACTTGGCTGGGACGCCCGCCAGCATGTGCTCGACCTGCGGCGAGTGCGGCTGGGCGACGTTGAAGTGGTCGATGTCTTGGTGAGTCGCCGCCACAGCCGGTCCGGACGCATTCAGCAAGCCGATGACCAGGCCCGCGACGGCCGCAGCCGGGATGACAGCGCCCGCGAGGAAGAGTCGGCGCATGCAAGACCCCCGTCTGGCGAATGTCTACGGCAAAGCTATCGAAATACGGACCTACCAGTCGGCCGGATCCGCTATGTCGCGAGTGTCCGGCGCTCCGCCAGGCCTGGAATGCGTCGCACGAGACCGCCCGGTCTCGTCCATAACTAAGACGCCCGGAAGCAGAGCCTGCTGTGCCGCCGCGACCGAAATCTGCGCGCTGCGGCGCCCAGGACTGCGTGATTCAAGATCGTTCTTTCAACGTTGTGACATTCATGCTTTGATTCAGCTGCCCCGGTGGTGGCTGGGTCTGACCCGACTTGTGTCTGGCCTGTTGCCCTTGAAGT
>JASIGS010000209.1 GCA_030052355.1 Streptosporangiaceae bacterium
CAGGGAGTACCCGAGGGGCTCGCTACCACCGACGCGACGGTCAACGAGATTTCCGTCGGCGCCGTCCGCTACGCGGGTTCCGTGGCAAAGCTTCTCGGCTAAGCAGAAAGAGGACAACGACATGCCTGCAGCTGCGTGGTTCACGCTGATCGTCGCCGCACTGATAATCGCGATCACCGCGGTCGGCTTGCTGCGCGTTGTGCTGCACCTGCGCGCCATCCGGGCGACCCTGATCGCCACGACCGGGGGCGTCCAGGCGGTGGCGCAGCTCACCAGCACCGTGCCGGACCGGCTGACCTCAGTCAACGCGAGCCTGAAGCCCGTCAGGGACTTCTGCGAGACGGTCTGATCAGCCATGCAGACACACGCTGACAAGGCCATCCTGCTGGCCAGCTCCGCTGGCCACTTCAGCGACTTCGGCTGGATACTCGGCTACGTCATCGGCGGCGTGGTCCTGGTCGCCGTCGTCGCCCTCGTCGTGCCGATCCTGATGCTCGCGCGCTCCATCGGTGCCGAGGCGCCCAAGATCAACGCGGCGCTCACCGACGCGGTGCACAACACCGCTCCGCTCGGCGCCCTGCGCACGACCATCGAGTACGCGACGACCATCATCGGCGGACTGCAGCGCGGTCGCGCCAGGCTGGGAGGTTAGCCGTGCACGCACTGGCCATGAACGGCAGCGAGCACACCTGGTGGGTGGTCACCATCATCATCGGGTTCGTGGTCGTCATCGCGGTTGCCGCGCTGCTGAGCCTGCTGATCTACTTCGTGAAGATCATCGACCGCCGGGTCGTCGAGGTGCGTGACACGCTGAAGGCGGCCTCGGCGAACACCGCGGACACCGTGCTCATCCCGCAGGTCGCTGGCGGGGTGGAGGCCGTGCTCGCCGAGGGCCTGCAGCACCACCTGTTCCTCGGCCGAGTGCTCGGAAAGGTCAAGTCATGACGGTCTTGGTTGTCCTGACGGTCATCGTCATCGTGCTGCTCGTCGCGGGGCTGGCGTTCTACCTCTACTGGGTGGGAACGCTGCTGAACCGGATCGGCGGCAATCTCGAGGAGTGCGCCGAAGAGGTCAGGACGATAGTCGGGCACGCGAAGCTCATCGGTCCCGGCGTCGGGCACATCAACGAGACCGGGGGCGTGGTCGCCGGGGCGCTGCCGCTGCTGTACGGGATGGCCGAGGAGATCGTCGCCGACGTCACGCCGCGGCCGGAGCCTCCCGAGGTGCCCGAGGTGGCCCGTCCGGCGTCTGGAACCCGCCGTTCGCGACTGCAAGACGCCGTCGGCTACACCCCGCGGGGCTAGCCGGCCAGGACCTGTGAACCGCCAGACCGGTCATAGGCGGTCCAACGGTACCCACCCCGCGGTCACTACCTACGCTAAACCGGGCGAATCGGGCGCGGTACTGGTAACCGGCGCGCTGTCAGTCGCGGCGGGACTGATCTGGGCCGCGGCGCGCGACCGGTGCCGTGGTCGGCGCGGAGTACTCGCCGATCCACTCGTCCTTCCAGGCGTTGTCGTACTGCTGGTCGTTGCAGCTCGGACGGTAGATGGCCGTCAGCTCGCGCGCGATCTGCTCGCGGTGCTGGCTGGTCCCCCCGGGCACGACGTAGGTGCAGATGTAGACCTTCCACTTCGACCCGGCCCGCCGGATCCAGCAGCTGGCCCTCGGATGCTGGAACGGAAAGCGTTCAGCGGACAGATCATCTGAGTGCCCCACGTAGATGACCGCGTACCGCTCGGGCTTGGCCTCCGGATCCGGCTTGTAGGCGATCGCGTAGACGGCCGCTGTCGCAGGCGGAGTCCAACCGCCGAGCACACGAGGCCCCTCGAACGGGTAACCGGCCAGCGAGCCGAGCCGGATCACTGGTCCTCGCTTTCCTCTTCTTCGCTGACCGCCTCGGTCCGCACGACCGGCCCGGCGGGCAGCCCGGCGGTCGCGGCGGCGGACATCAGCACCTGCGTGCCCTTGCTGATCGCCTCTTCGCGGGTGCTGGCCTCGACGACGAGCTGAGCGCCGTACCGGGTGCTGCCGATGCCGCTGGCTATGCCGTTGCTAGCGGCGACCGCGTCGGCGAGTTCGACGACGTCCTCGCGCGTGAGGACGCGGTCGCCCTCGGCCTCGATTCCGACACTCCACCTCACCGCTAACCCACTCCTCAGCTTGACTCCAGCCCGGCCGCGACGCGCAGGTGATCGGCGTGCGCGTCCCGCTGCCATCCGACGGTAGCGCGCGGGTCCGCAAAGGGCTCGCCGGCCGTCAGCCGGTCGAGGTAGCGCGTGTCGGCTTCGACACGGCGGCGGAACTCCCGGTCGTCGCCGACGCTGCCGTGACCGGGAACCACCCACCTCACGCCCGGAACCGCCGCCAGGAGCGCGAGCCCCGCCCGGTAGTCGCCGATAGGGTCCGGCTCGGCCGTGTCCAGCAGCGGGATCTCGATGTCGGACAGCATGTCACCAGCAACCAGGACACCGGCGTGCCGGACGAACAGGGCCGCATGTCCGGGCGCGTGCCCGTTGTGCACGATCACCTGTACGTCAGGCCCGTCCCACGGGACGAGGGAAGTGCCGGCAGGCAGCGGGGTCAGGCGGCCGAAAAGGTCCAGGTCGTGTCCCGGCGCGGTCCGTTCGAGCTGCGCAACCTGGTCGGTGAGCGTCGCCCGCATGACCCGCGCGCAGTCGGGCGCCGCATAGCGAGGCACGTCGCCGAGTTCACGGCTCCAGAGCACGTGATCCCAGTGTGGGTGCGTGGCGAAGCCTGCGGCCGGCCGCAGGCCCGCGTCGGTCAGGGCGGCGGCCAGCTCCGACAGGTCGGTGCGCGATACCGCCGGATCGATCAGGAGGCAGCCGCCGTCGTTCCCTTCCACAACCGTGCTGGTGCTCGTCAGCAGCTCCGCCGTCGCGACGTGAACGCCCGGCGCCACCTCCCGGAACCTGCGCACTCCGGCCGCCGTCCGCAAGCCCGCTAGCTGAGGGCCGGCAAGAGGCCGGCGAGTTCCTCGAGGCTGGCCAGATCGTGGCCGGACAGCAGCAGGTCGATGTGCGGCGCCGCCACCATCATGCCCATCGTGGATGGCCGGAAGCCCGGGTCATCACCCTTGTGCGGATTGAGCCAGACGATCCG
>JASIGS010000210.1 GCA_030052355.1 Streptosporangiaceae bacterium
GTCACAGCCGAGCACGATAGCGGACCGGCCGGGGTGGTGGCCTGCTAGGACTCGAGCAGGGCGAGCTCGTCCGGCGCGAGCCGGATCGAGGCCGCGGCGACGTTCTCGGCGAGGTGGTGCGGGTCTCCGGTGCCGGGGATGACCAGCACGTGCGGGCCTTGCTGCAGCGTCCACGCCAGCCTCACCTGCGCGACGGTCGCGCGGTGCGCGGCCGCGATCTGCGCGAGACGCTCGTCCTGCGCCGCAACCGGTCCCTGATGGCCGCCCGTCCCCGCGATCGTGAAAAACGGCACGAACGCGATGCCCTGCTCGCCGCAGGCGCGCAGCAGCGGCTCCGACGCCCTGTTGCCGAGCCCGTAGGAGTTCTGCACGCAGACCACCGGCGCGATGGCCTGAGCCTGCTTCAGGTCCTCGAGCCCAACGCCGGACACGCCGAGGTGGCGGATCAGGCCCTCGTCGCGCAGCTCGGCCAGCGCGCCGAAGTGCTCGGTCACCGAGTCCATGCTGGACATCTTGCGCAGGTTCACCACGTCGAGGTGGTCGCGGCCGAGCTGGCGCAGGTTCTCCTCGACCTGGCCGCGCAGCTGGTCCGGCCTTGCGGCATCCGTCCACGCGCCGGACGCGTCCCGGCCGGGGGCGACCTTCGTGACGATGACGAGGTCGTCAGGGTACGGAGAGAGCGCCGAGTTGATCAGCTCGTTCGCCGACCTGAGCCGGGAGAAGTAGAAGGCCGCGGTGTCGATGTGGTTGACACCCAGGTCGGCCGCCCGGCGCAGGGTGGCCTTTGCCTGCGCGCGATCGCGCGGCAGCGCGTCTGGCGAGAGTGCCCGGCCTTGCTGCGGCAGCCGCATCGCGCCGAAGCCCATCCTGTTCACGGTCAGGTCGCCGAGCTTCCAGATGCCCGCCGCTGCGGCGGTCGTTTCGTACCTCACGATGCACGATAACCGTCGGCGAGCCGCATGGACTTCCAGAATCAGCAATAACTAGGTCAAAACGGAGTAGCGACCGCTCAGGTAAACGAGCCGGGCGCGGCACCGGATTGTGCACCGAGCCGCTGAGCGCGATAACTCACGACCACGTACTGAACGAGCAGGCTGACCGCGAGATAGAGCAGGATGGTCGCCGACCCGAGCCCGGACAGGCCCCTGCTGTTGCCGAGCAGGGCGTCGTAGCCGAGGTGGACGGCCAGCGCGACGACCCACAGCACGGCGGTCAGCCAGTTGCCCTGCGACCAGGGCCGGCCATCCTGCATCCAGATCCTGACCGTCGCCGCGCGCACGGCCCCGAAGACAGCGGCAAGCACCAGGCTGCCGGCGAGCGCGGCCACCACCACACTGCCGGCGTGAACCTTCCCCAGGTAGTTCACGGTCTCGATCACGCCGATCACGCCGATTATCAGCCCGGCCCGCTGCCGCCCCTGGCTGACCGGCCGCTTCTGCAGCTGGCGGTAGACCAGCAGGCCAAGGACAACAACGCCGAGCAGTAGCTCGAACACGGTCTGGCTGGACACGCTCGTCCCCTTTGCTCAAGGTTGCTCGATCCGAGGCTAGCCGCCCGGACCGGGATGCCGGCCGTGAGCGGCATCCCGACCTCGGCATGACATCTGTCATCGTCGTCACTCCCAAGCGGAATGGCCACCCGGCCGCGGGGAAGCTCATTCAGGCCGCCTGTTAGTTTTTGAGTAAGCGGGGGACTTCGGAGGTGTTCTGTGGGCCTGCCTGCGCGCCAGGAAAAAGCCCTGGATGGCATCGAAAGCGCGCTGCGAGCTTCTGATCCCAAGCTCGCCGCTTTTTATGCGACTTTCACCCGATTGACGCGCGGCGAGGAGATGCCGCGTATCGAGCAGCTGCGGGACCGCGCCAGCCGGCTGCTCGCCGGGCTGCGGCGGTTCGCGGGCGTCGTCATCGGCACGCTGCTGCTCCGGCGCAAACCGCGCCAGCGCAGCGCCGTGCTGTTCCTGCCGCTCGCGCTCGCCGTCGTGGCGATGTCGTTCGTGGTCAACTCCCGCGCGGGCTACCTGCCTCGCTGCACGGACGCCAAGCCGGTCGCCGCGGCCGGGAGTCCCGCGCGCGGCAAGCCGTGCACGGCCAGCCGGGTGTCGGAGCGGCACTAGCCGGTCCGCGGGTCGCTCCCCGCAGCTAGCGCAACGCCATGCCCTAGAACCGGACGGCGGCGAGCTCGGGGCGCGGGCACGACAGCATTGACCTGCTGCTGCCAGCCGCCGGCCCGGTGCGGGCGCAGGTCGTCAGCAGCACGACGCCGGCCGCCTGGCCGCTGCCGCCGAGGCCGGACGCGTCGACGTAGAAGTGCGGCCAGGGCAGCGTGGCTTCGCCAGAGTTCCACACGACCCGGTTGGCTGGCAGGCTGTAGCCCCAGGCCTGGCCCGGCGCGTCTTCGTCCAGGCCGAGTGCCACTCCGTCGCTGACCGCGTACAGGCTCGTGGTCACCGGCGCGGCCCGGTTGCTCAGCACGCTTCCGGATCCGGGGTCGAGGCCGGTCAGCACGTCCCCGTTAGCCACGTACAGGACCCCCTGCGCGGCGTCGACGAACGCGGGCACGTCGCCTGCCCGCTGCCAGAGCAGTTCGCCGTTGTAGGCGTTGTAGCCGAAGATCCCGTCGTTCCCGGCGAACAGGAGCACACCGTCCACGACGCCGCTGAGCGTCCCGGTGAACGCCCGGCCCTGCGGACGCAGGGTCAGCTCCGCGCCGGTCCGCAGGCTGATGCGGCGCACCGCGGTGACCGCCGATGAGCGCAGGTAACCGCCGCTGCTCACCGTGACGTAAAGGTACTGGCCGCCGACGTACCAGTCCTGCGGTGCGGACCCGGTCGGGCGGCGCCACGTTGCCCGTCCGGTCGCGTTGTCGTAGCCGGTGACGGCGTGCGCGCCGACCACGACGGTAGCGGCGCCGTCGGCATACGCGGCTCCGCCTGAGGCAGCCGAGGGATAAGCCCGGATCTCCCGGCCGGTGCTCGCGGCGAGGATCAGCACCGTCGGGCCGGCTGTCGGGCCGGCTGAGGACAGGCTCGTCACGCCGACCGCCACCGCCGCGGGCCAGGCGCGGACGCTGGTGACATCCGACCCTCTGGGCAGCCCGCTCAGCAGCACCTTCCAGAGCGGCTTGCCGGTGCGCTCCGAGAATGCCAGCACCCGGGTGCCGTACCCGACCACTGCCACCTGACCGGCCGAGGCCACGTAGCCGCCGGACTGGCTGGGCACCGTCCCCACGACGCCGGGCTCGGCGAGCCAGGACCCGGGCAGCCATCGCGTCCACAGGATCGAGCCGCCGCTGTGGCACGCCGCTCCCGCGCACCGGCCGGACTGCTGGCTGAGCGCCTGACCCGGGCTGACGGCGGCGCCGACCAGGACGGCGGCGATGAAGCCCCGCCGGAGCCACGCGGCACGCCCGCCCGTCATGTTCACGACCAGCCCGACCCCTAGCCTTGACCCCTTAGGAATGATCTGTGCCACAAAGGTAACCGCAGTTTGCGGCTGCCGGCCCGCGGGCCGGCAGCGGCGTAGCCGGACATCTCCCGGCAAGGGCCGAGTTTCAGTAGCGTGAGCATCGCCACGGTTACTGTCCCAACGGAGGAACCTATGCCCGACCGTGCTCCCCTTCCGCATGACGTGCTGCCGCCCGTACCGTCCTTCACCGTCGAGAGTGACGACGTATCCGACGGCGTGCAGATGAGCGAGGCTCAGGTCTACAACAGCTTCGGCATGAGCGGCGACAACATCTCGCCCGAGCTGCGCTGGCACGGGTTCCCGGCCGAGACCAAGGGTTTCGCCGTGACCTGTTACGACCCGGACGCCCCGACCGGCTCGGGCTTCTGGCACTGGGTGGTGCTGGACATCCCGGCGTCGGTCACCGAACTGGCTACCGGAGCCGGCGGCAGCGACGGCGCCGGCCTGCCGGACGGCGCGTTCTCGGTGCGGAACGACTACGGCACCAAGGACTTCGGCGGGGCCGCCCCGCCGAAGGGCGACCAGCCGCACAGGTACGTGTTCACGGTCTACGCGCTCGGCACCGACCACCTCGGCGTGGACTCGGACGTCTCGCCGGCGGTGGCGAGCTTCAACCTCACCTTCAACACGCTCGCGAAGGCCGTCATCGTCCCGGTCTACAGCCACTGAGCAGGTGTTTCCGGCGGTTCGCCTGCCCGGTGGCGGGCGGACCGCCGGATCGCGCGAACCGCGGCGGCTGGTCTTCAGAGAGCCATTATAGGTAGCGTATCGCAAGAAATATGGACGAAGCGTCGCCTATATGACGGTTCTGCGGAGGCAGAGCCAGTGTTCAGCTAGCACTCAGCTAGCTACGCTTAGATCACAACCGGCGACTGCACCGTCCGGCGCCCCCTAGCATTGTCAATGCAGGCTGCTGTCAGCGGCACGGCATTGGCATCGGCACGGCATTCCGGCGGAGCGGTGGCCGCTGAGCTACGAGGCGACAAACGCCGACATACCAGCTACCCAGACAAGGGCAGGACGGCATGAGTAAGGCGCAGGCCAGGCAGGGTTCTGGCGGTCGGTCCGGCGCCGCGCGATCGGGTGCCAGCGGCAAGAACGGCCGCACCGCAGGCAGCGCAAGCTCACGGACGGCCAGCGGCGGACGGGCTGGCGGCGCGACGGCGAGCGGAAAGCGCGCCAGCGCGCAGCGCTCCCAGGCCAGCTCCCAGGCGAACGGTACGCAGCGCGCCCAGGCGAACGGCGGCACCGGCGGGGCGAAGAGGCCAGCCACGGCAACGGCGAAGGCACCCGCGAGCCAGGCGGCCAGGGCCGTGACCACTCCGGCACGGGGTAAGCGCTGGCTGCTCGGCATGAACGGGATCGAAGCGAGCACCCTGATCCTCTCGGTGATCGGCCTGGGCGTCGCCATCTACGCGACGATCTTGCACTACGACGCGAACATCGTGGTGGCCTGCCCGGCCACCGGCGCGATCAACTGCGAGGCCGTCATGACCAGCTCGCAGTCGGTCGTGTTCGGCGTCTTCCCCGTGGCCGTGCTCGGCATGGCGTTCTTCCTCTTCATGATCGCCATCAACTCCCCGTGGGCCTGGCGCGCCAAGTTCCCGGCCGCGCTCGACCGCTTCGGCGGCCGGGCGCTCAACTCCCACCCCGACGTCATCAGGTGGACGCGCCTCGGCGCGGTCATCGTCGGTATGGGCTTCGCCATCTACCTGATCTTCGCCGAACTCGTGCAGATCCAGAAGATCTGCCTGTGGTGCACGAGCGTGCACGTCGTGACGTTCCTGTTGTTCGTCATCATCGTTTTCAACGCAAGCTTTTCCTGGGGCAAGACCGATGCGCCCAGGACCTGACTGCCGACTGGCCCCCGACACCTCGTGGTCGTGGCAACCAGCACCCTGGCAGGTATCGATCCGGAAGGCAGATTGACTAGATGAGCAAGGCTCAGCGGGTAAGAGCACAGAACGCCAGGGAGCGGATCGCCGCTCAGCAGGCGGCGGCGCGGCGGGCCGAGTTCCGCCGCAGGGCGATAATGGCCGGCGGCAGCGTCGTCGTCGTGATCGCCGTCGTCGTGGCGCTGGTCCTCTACGCCACCAACAAGAGCTCGCCGCCGGCCACCGGCAACAGCGCGACCACCGGCACGCTCCTGTCATCCAGCGTGTCCAGCGACGTCACCAGCGTTCCGGCCAGCACGCAGTACGGCGTCGGCGCTGGGGCTGTCACCAGCTGGCTGACAGACGACGAGGGCGGAGCACCGGCGCTGGTTTCAGTCACGAACTCGCCGCTGACCAGCGGCGGTAAGCCGGAAATGCTCTACATCGGCGCTGAGTTCTGCCCGTACTGCGCCGCCATGCGCTGGTCGATGGCGGTGGCGCTGAGCAGGTTCGGCCACTTCACCACGCCGCTGCGCGGCATCCACTCCTCGTCGTCGGACGTCTACCCGAGCACCCCGACGCTGACGTTCTACAAGTCTGGCTACACCAGCAAGTACCTGACGTTCACGCCGGTGGAGAACGAAGACGTCAACAAGAACCAGCTGCAGGCCACGACCACTCAGCAGATGGACCTGTGGGAGAAGTACGACACGTCATCGGACGGGGTCGGCTACCCGTTCATCGACTTCGGCAACAAGGTGGTACTCAAGACGCCGCTGGTCGACCCGCAGACCCTGTCGAAGCTGAGCTGGGCGCAGGTCGCCGCCGACTTGCACAACCCGAAGAGCGCGGTCGCCCAGGCCGAACTCGGCTCTGCGAACTACATCACCGCGGCCATCTGCAAGATGACCAACAACTCCGATAAGTCCGTCTGCACGGCGTCGACGATCTCAACCTTGGAGAAGGGCATCTAGCACGGCCGGACTTTGGCCCTGGCCGCCGGCAACGCCGTCGCCTGCGCGCTGACCGCAGCCAAGACCCGCCCGTTCTGAGTGATTTGCTCGGTGCGATCATCGAGGGACGGGTAGTTGAGGAACGCACGGCGAGCAGGACGAAGGCGAAGTCGGGGCCATGGCAAAGTCCGACCGCAACAAGGGGCAGCCTGCCAGCGGCAGGCAGACTGGTAGCAGCAGGCAGCCCGCCAGCAGCAGGCCGCCGGCCAGCAGCAGGCCGCCTGCGAGCAGCAACAAGAAGCAGGCCGCGAGGGACCGCGTCGCGGCCCAGCAGCGCGAGGCCCACGAGGCGGAGGTCCGCCGGCGGGCCCTGATCATCGGCGCGGTCACCCTGGTGCTGCTCGCGGTCGTGGCGATCGTCATTGACGCGGTGCTCAACGTCAAGCCCGCTTCGTCCGGCGCATCGGGCAGCCAAGCGCTGCCGGCCGGCGTGCAGGCCAAGGTGACCAGCGTGCCGGTCAGCACGCTGACCGCGGTGGGCGCGGGCAGCACGTACTCCGGCGCCGTCAGGTCGATCACGGGCTCACCACTGACCAGCGGCGGAAAGCCGGAGATGCTCTACATCGGCGCCGAGTGGTGCCCGTACTGCGCCGCCGAGCGCTGGGCCATGGCCGTCGCCCTGAGCCGGTTCGGCACGTTCTCGACGCTGCGGGGGGTGCACTCATCCGCCAGCGACATCTACCCCAGCACCGCCACGCTGACCTTCTACCGGTCGACCTACACCAGCAGGTACCTGGTGTTCACCCCGATCGAGAACGAGAACGTCAACCACGACCTGCTGGTCAGCCCGTCGGCCGCGCAGCAGGCGCTGTGGACGAAGTACGACGCCGGAAGCTATCCGTTCATCGACATCGGCAACAGGTACATCGCGGGCTCCACCTATGACCCGCAGGTCCTGCACGGCCTGTCCTGGAGCCAGATCGCGACCAGGCTGCACGACCCGTCATCCGCGGTTGCCCAGGGCGCTGTGGGCTCGGCGAACCTGATCACCGCGGCCATCTGCAAGATGACCGGCAACATGCCCGCTTCGGTCTGTACCGCGCCACCTGTCACCGCCGTGGCGAGCAAGATATAGGAACGAGCCGGTCCCCCCTCGCCGCACCCGCCGGCGGGCGGCCGCCGTGGCGGGTCAGTGGCGTTCCCTTATAAATCGGCGGTGTGGCAGACCGCCTCCACGTTGTTGCCGTCCGGATCGCGGACGAACGCGCCGTAGTAGTTTTCGTGGTACTCAGGCCACACGCGCGGCTCGTGCAGCACCTCCGCACCCACTCGCCCGGCCGCCTCGAAGAACGCCTCGACCGCGGCCCGGTTGGCTGCCGTGAAGGCGATGTGGGACTCGCGGAAG